>NZ_JBMDWV010000344.1:0-9791 GCF_048594605.1 Spirosoma sp. | reverse complement strand
CGTATTAACGGTCGGAGAATAGGCGTATCACAAATAAAGTTATTGTCGATGAGCAGCTACAAGTGTAGTGTCTGGTTGATTAGCGCCTTCGTCGTGGTAACGCTGGATAGCTGTTTTCAGGCAAGTGGTAAGGCTAACGTACCACATTCCGAATCCAAATCTGATACGTTGCCGAACCGCTTTGGATTCGGGCGACTGGCTACCCAGGCGGAAATTACCCGACTCGATATTGATGTTCGGCCCGATGGAAAAGGCTTGCCGCCCGGCGAAGGACGTGCTGCTACGGGAAAAGCGATTTTTGCCCAGAAATGTGCGGCCTGTCATGGGGCTGGCGGAGTGGGCGGACCAAACGGTTCGCTGGTTACGACTACCGACGCGACCAGAAAACGGCCTGAAAAAACGATCGGAAATTACTGGCCTTATGCCACTACAGTATTCGATTACATTCGCCGGGCAATGCCGTTTAGTGAGCCGGGTTCGCTGACCAACGAGGAAGTTTATAACCTGACAGCGTATTTGCTGAATGCCAACGGAATCATCGACGAAAAAGCCGTCATGAACGCCCAAACGTTGCCTAACGTAGTGATGCCCGCGCAAAAATTGTTCGTGCCTGACGACCGGAAAGGTGGACCGGAAATAAAATGACGAAAAAACGCATTCATATCGACCAGCTTACGAGTCGAATCTCGCGTCGAACTATGCTGGGTGGAGCCGCAACGGCCGCCGTAGCCATTGTCCAGACGGCATCGGGAAAAACGCTTCAGGCGGGTGTTTCCGTTGCTGAGCTGATGCCTGACGATCCAACAAAGAGAATCGGTACGTTGGCTGGTGAAGTGGGTACGCGATCCTCCTTTGAGAAAGTTATCAAGAAACCATCTGATATTTCGTCGCGGTCGCCTTTACAGGATTTTTACGGAATCATTACACCATCTGATCTGCATTTTGAACGGCATCATGCAGGCGTTCCGGCTATTGATCCGGCCAAACACGAATTATTAATTCATGGGATGGTCGACAAGCCGTTGATCTTTAGCGTTGCGGATCTGAAACGATTTCCGTCGGTTTCGCGGATTGCGTTTCTGGAATGTTCGGGTAATTTCAGAACCGGCAAAGAAACCATGAGTCCGCAGGATGTTTGTGGACTTACGAGCCAAAGCGAGTGGACGGGCGTTAAACTGTCGACGCTATTTCGCGAAGTCGGTGTCAAACCGAACGCTACGTGGTTTCTGGCGGAAGGGTCCGATGCTGCGGTGATGACCCGAAGCGTTCCCGTAAAAAAAGGCTGGGAAGATGCCATTATTGCTTATGCCCAGAACGGCGAAGCGCTCCGACCTGAGCAGGGTTATCCGGTACGCCTGTTTTTGCCCGGCTGGGAAGGGAATACGTCCGTCAAATGGTTACGCCGACTTGAATTGTCGGACCAGCCGTTTATGACTCGCGAGGAAACGTCGAAATAAAACGAACCCATCAAAGACGCCGAACGCGGCCCGGGCAAATACCGGCAGTTCAGTTTCGACATTGATGCCCGGTCCATCATTACGTTTCCATCATACCCGAAAAAAGTGGAGAAAGGCTGGATCGAAATTCGGGGTATTGCCTGGAGCGGTCGTGGAAAAGTAGCACAGGTAGAAGTAAGTACGGATGCTGGTAAAACCTGGCAGCTGGCTACGCTGCAGGAACCTGTTCTGGACAAAGCGCATACAGCCTTTCGCTACGTATGGCGCTGGAACGGCGACGAAACCGAAATAATGAGCCGCGTTACGGACGAAACCGGCTATCGGCAACCCACGTTGAAGCAATTGATTGACGCACGGGGTGGCGATGCACTTGGTTATCATTTTAACCCGATCACTGCCTGGCAGATCAAGCCAGACGGGAACGTATTGTTTAAACCCGAACCGTGGCAGACGTATCGTTAACGCGTGCTTATCCAGAGGCTCATTATCGCCAATACGGAATAGCCGGAACGGTTACGAAGGGTTAGGTTGTTACAGAATTACAGTTCATTAACGCCCAGTAGATGGCTAAAACCGAATATGATGCCGTGGTTGTCGGCTCAGGCCCTAACGGGTTAAGTGCAGCCATTACCATGCAACGTGCCGGACTGTCGGTGCTGCTGCTGGAGGGTAAAGAAACCATTGGCGGAGGCTTACGGTCAGCCGAACTGACGCAGCCGGGTTTTGTGCATGACGTCTGTTCGGCCATTCATCCGATGGCCGTTGGCTCGCCTTTTTTTCAAACATTACCGCTGACTGATCATGGGTTGGAGTTTATTGATCCGCCCGTGTTGTGCGCTCATCCGTTCGATAATGGAACGGCCGCTACGTTACGTTCCTCGTTGAGTGAAACGGCTGAGTCTCTTGGTGTTGATCAGCAGACGTACCGTTCTGTGTTTGAACCGCTGGTGAAGCAATGGCCGGGTATGGCGCCTGATATTCTCGGACCGCTACGTATCCCCAGGCATCCAATTGACATGGCCAGTTTTGGACTCGATGCGTTGCTGCCCGTTACGCAGTTCGTCAAGCGGTTTAAAACGGGGGAAGCACGAGGATTACTGGGGGGCATGGCCGCTCATTCCATTCAGCCGTTGACTAATCTTACTACGTCGGCTATTGCGCTGGTTCTGATGACAGCCGGCCATTTGTATGGTTGGCCCATTCCGAAAGGAGGTTCACAGACAATTGCCAATGCGCTGGCTTCTTACTTCCGTTCGATTGGGGGGAAAATTGAGACCGGCCGATTCGTTCAATCGATGCAGGATGTTCCATCGACGCGGGTTGTTCTGTTCGACGTAACGCCGAAGCAGTTACTACGTATTGCCGGAGATCGGTTTTCAACGCTTTATCAGAAGCAACTGGAACATTACCGCTACGGAATGGGTGTTTTCAAAATTGATTGGGCGCTGGACGGTCCAATTCCGTTCACGGCTCCCGAATGTCGGCAGGCTGGAACGGTGCACATTGGTGGTACGTTCGAGGAGATTGTTCAGTCTGAGCAACTTGCTTCGTCTGGTAAACACCCAGAGCGTCCGTTTATTTTGTTGGCCCAGCAGAGTATTTTCGATCAGACCCGCGCTCCTGGAGGCAAACAGACGGCCTGGGCGTATTGCCACGTACCAAACGGCTCATCGGTGGATCGGACGGACGTTATTGAGAAACAGATCGAGCGATTTGCCCCCGGTTTCCGCGATCGGATTCTGGCGCGTCATGCCATGAATTCGGTACAAATGGAAGCTTATAATCCGAATTATATTGGGGGGGATATAAACGGTGGTGTTCTGGATATCAGGCAGTTGTACACACGTCCGGTTCTTAGCCTGTCGCCCTATAAAACATCGGCGCCGGGTATTTTTATCTGTTCATCGTCTACACCGCCGGGTGGGGGAGTGCACGGCATGTGCGGCTATCATGCTGCCCGCGCTGCATTACGAGATGGATTTGGGCTCTAGCTAGCTAAATTTTTTTAGGTAATTCGTTTGGTGGTTTGAAAAGCAATTATGTACTTTGAATTACAAAGTACTTTTTTAATGAAATTGTAATAGATCTAAAACCAGTCAAAACGGAACAAGTATGTACGAACATCAGTCCCTCCCAACGCCATCTCCTGGCTTTCGCGCACTCGTTGGTGCCTCCATTGCTTTTGTCCTGATTAGCATTTTTTTGCTTGGTGTGAAAAACCCTGATCCAAACTGGCCCAGGTTCTGGATGATCAGACCGTTGGTTATCGTTCCACTAGCCGGTGCGGTAGGGGGTATCTGTCACTACGTTCTGGATTATCTGCGGCACCAGAAAAGGTGGAACAAACTGTTGATTACTATAGCGAGCCTGATTATCTACGTTATTGGACTATGGATTGGCACCGTTTTAGGATTAGATGGCACGTTGTGGGATTAAATTCACTGGTTTGGTCATAAAAAATCCCCAAAGTCAGACTTTGGGGATTTTTTATGACTGCTGATAGAGGGAAGTATTACACTGGAACGGCTTTTAGAAGCTGCTCCAGAATTAGCCGACCATCAGTATTGCCGAGGACTGGGTCAGAAGCCCGTTCGGGGTGGGGCATCATGCCAAAAACATTCTTGGCTTTATTAGTAACACCCGCGATGTTATCCAGACTGCCGTTTGCGTTGAATTCTTCCGTAACGATACCGTTTTCATCGCAGTAGCGGAACAGCACCTGATCATTGTCGTTCAATTCTTTCAACGTATCGGCATCCGCAAAATAACGTCCGTCGCCGTGGGCGATTGGGATTTTATAAGCTGCTTTATCAAGGCCAGCCGTCAGCAGTGCATCTTTCGATTCAGGCTTCAGGTAGATATTCTTACAAACATATTTCTGACTGCTGTTCTGGAGTAATACGCCTGGCACCAGCCGAGCTTCGGCCAGAATCTGGAAGCCATTGCAGATACCCATCAGATAACCACCCCGATTGGCGTGAGCGATCACCTCATTCATAATCGGCGAGAACCGCGCTACGGCCCCTGTCCGGAGGTAGTCGCCATAGGAGAAGCCGCCCGGCAGGATAATAAAATCGCAACCTTGCAGGTCATGATCTTTATGCCAGAGTTTAACGACCTCCTGGTCCATTAAGGTGAGGGTATCTACTGCATCCTGATCGCAGTTTGAGCCGGGAAAAACGACAACGCCAAATTTCATTGATTAATGAGCATTTGAGTGAATGAGCGATTGGTCGGGCCGCCGGTGCGGAGAATGATCTAACGTCAGCTCGTTCGCTCTTTTTATTATACGACAAAGATAACAGGTCAGAACGTACTTATACGATTCAATCGCCGTCTATTACAGCTAAAACAGAAAGAATTACCGCTCAGTAACTTCACTATTTAGTTGGCGAGTCTGACGAATTTACTTTGTTACGTTATCGCAGGGTGGGAAAAATTGTACAGCAAAAATCCCCAGCGCGAAACGTACTTCCCGCTTTTAACCCATATACCACACCATGAATAATAAATTACTCGGTACACTGGCCCTGATCGGGGCTCCTTTTCTGTGCATCAATACGTACATCCACGTTCCTGACCCGGATGCGCATGTCTACGTTACCGACTCACTCAGTGGCTTCTTCGATTTACTGTATATATCGGGCTGGCTCTGTAGCATTCTGGCGCTACGTCGAATTGGGGCTGCGGGCCATGATCGCTTCGGACGTATTATTCTTCAGGTGAGCATTGTATCCCTGGTGCTGGCTAATATCTGGAACGTCTACGAGATAATTCTTCCAAATCATAACACGACGCTCTACTACGTATTGGACTGCTTCTGGCCGCTTAGCAACGTAATTATGCTGGGTGTTGGCATCGCCGTTATACGAGCAAAAAAATTAGCTGGCTGGAAACGCTACGTTCCCCTGCTGTGCGGTTTATGGCTGCCGATAACCGCCCTGTTGTCCTTCACGCTGCCAACTATTGCGTTTACTGTATCGAACATATACACGGCCATTGCCTGGACGCTGCTGGCTGTCGTTGTGCTGACCAGCAGAGAGAATCGCCACGTGTCAGCAGGCCATTCCGGATACGATCTGGACATATACATGCACTAAGTTAAGCCGACTTTTATTTGGACCATTCGATAAAAAACTAATGTGGTTTGTACAATACGGCTGGTTAACAGAAAAGGCTGATTTTGTACTTTTTATGGATACTTTCAGTAGGTTTCCTGATTGGAATAGGTATAAGTTACAATGTCCCGCTGAGTCGGAAAAATGAAACATAGTTCGTTAAGGTACGTTTCTCACTAGAAAGTCTTGCATATATCTCAGTAAACGCTGGATAAAAGACTGATTGTGTGCTTATCTTTTCATTTAAACGACTTAACGTATGGATCATCCGAAAAATGCTTATGTACGCCAGGCAATGTTTTTCTTAATGCTGGCAATTGCACCTTTCTTCTACAGCTGTAACAATAACACCCCCGAACCCGATGGCAGTACCACCACACCGCCGGGTTCGGGAACGGCAACAACGCCGGGCTCAGGAACCTCAACCAACCCTGGCTCCGGAACATCGACTAACCCCGGTTCGGGAACGTCGACAACACCGGGCAACGGCACTGTGGTTGTGGTGAGCGCGGTCGATTACATTTCGCAGAAAGACAATCTTAATTTCCTGGAAGCTGCCATTAAAGCGGCAGGGCTTACCAGCGAGTTCAACAAAAATCCTAATACAATTTTTGCTCCGTCCGACGATGCGTTTAAAGCCGCCGGTTATGCCAGTGAGGCTGCTGTTTCGTCGGCACCCGCAGCCGATTTGCAACGGATTCTGCGTTACCATCTGGTCGGCTCGCGAATTGATCAGTCGGCAATACCTACAAGAGTGAATACCGAATACCAGACAACGCTGGCTAACAACCAGGTTTCGGTGTACAAAGCCAGTATGACCGATATTAGTGTTAACCAGGCCAAAATTATTCAGGGCGATCTGCCGACGACAAACGGTGTTTTGCACATCATCAATCAGGTACTGATACCTGCAACCGTGAATCTGGCCAGTGCGGTTAAAAACAACACGAATCTTACGTTCCTGGCCGCTGCTGTTGAGCGAGCTGGTTCGAGTGTGCAGGATGTGCTGAATGGCGCCAGTCAGAACGGCTACACGCTGTTTGCTCCAACCAATGATGCATTTAAGGCCGCTGGTTATGCAAGCATAGATTCGATCAAGGTTGCCGATCAGAAGAAAATCTCGGATCTGCTGCTATATCACGTATTGAAATACCGGGCTTACGCAACGACATTCCAGAGCGGAGCTGATATTGTAACGGCCCAGGGAGCGAGCATTCGTACAAACGTAAGCAACGGCAAAGTAACAATAACGGGTAAAGGCAATGGCGCTAATGTCGCCAACGTTACGCAGGCCGACCAAACAGCGTCGAACGGCGTAATTCATGTGATTGACCGGGTTCTGCTGAGTCAATAGAGAAAATAAAAAGCAATGTGGTTATGTAGAATCAGAATTCTGATTCTACATAACCACATTGCTTTTAGATAATACTACCAGCGCGTTATACTACCGTTAATTCACGGGAATTGATTTTCCGGCGCTGGCTGTGGCCTTTCCTTTCTCAAAACTGAGGTCAAGGCGGCCCAGATAAATACCCGCAAAGCCAACCTGATTTACCCAGACGGGTTGACCATCCAGATTATTGACAACCACGGGAGCGTCCAGAAAGGTATGGGTATGTCCGCCGATAATCAGATCGATGTTTCGGGTTTTGGCCGCCAGTACGTTGTCGGAAACGGTCGCGTCATTGTATTTGAAACCAAGGTGCGACAGGCAAATAACGTAGTCACATTTCTCGGTGCTACGTAGTTTCTGAGCCGTATCGTTACCCAGTTCTACCGGATCGAGGTATTTCATCTCCCGGTATGCGTCTTTGGGAATCAGCCCTTCCGGTTGAATGCCTAACCCGAAAACCCCGACGCGAATCCCATCTTTTTCAAAAAGTTTGTACGGCATAGTTTTGCCATCCATCGCAGTGTTTTTGAAATCGTAATTGGCGATCAGGAATGGAAAACGGGCTTTGCCAAACTGCGTTACCATGTTGTCCATGCCCCCATCGAAATCGTGATTGCCAATTGTGCCTGCATCGTAGCCAAGCTGATTCATGGCCAGAATTTCGGGTTCACCTTTGTAGAGGTTAAAATAGGGGGTTCCCTGAAAAATATCGCCCGCATCGAACAGCAATAGGTTTTTCTGTTCCTGCCTGATTTTCTGAATCAACGTAGCACGTCGGGCTACCCCGCCTTTGCCCGCGTTGCGGCTGCCATCCATCGGAAATGGGTCCAGCCGACTGTGGACGTCGTTTGTGTGAAGAATAGTAAGTGACGTAGCGTTTCGTTGCCCTGTATGCGCCAGTACGTCAGGAGCGACTGAGCCCAGCACAGCGGCAGTACCCAGAAATTTCAGAAATTGGCGTCTATTCGATACGGATACGTCCATCGGAAGTTGGCGTTATGGGTTGACCGGCCTTGCCTAATTGACGGAAATAGTCGATCAGGGCATCGCGGATGAGATAATTGATATTTTCGCGCTTAACGGCATTTTGCAGAAAATCGGCACTATCGCCACCATTGGCGATGTAATCGCTTAGCGCCAGGGTATAAGTTTCGTTCGGCTGGAGCGTTCGGCCGTTGTTGAACGTAACGGCCTGCACCTGTTTGTCGTGAATCTTCACCCGAATGCCGCTCATCACCAATCCATGCCCGCTGGCAAAATGATTCAAAAACTGCTGAAGCATGTCGCCTGTCAGAGTCAGTACAACCAGCTGATTATCAAAGGGCATGACCTCGAAAACAGAGCCCGTTGTAATATCGCCTTTGGGCAGATTATCCCGAATGCCGCCGTAATTCAGATGGGCGCAGTCGATGGGTTTACCATACCGCTGGGTAGCCTGTTTCAGCAGGGCATCCGTCAGCAAATCGTTGAGGGGAGCATCGGGCAATCCTTTTTCGATAGAGCCGGTAGACGTAGCGAGGACCTCATTCATGGTTTTTTCGAGTCCCTGCCGATACGGTTTCAGAAAATTTGCGACACTGCTATCGGTAGCGGCCGTAACAGAATCGACACCGATACGTGCAGCCGTTCGGTTTGTGAGATGATAGCTACCGGGAGCGCAGGCCCAGAAGCTGGCTAGAACCAGCCATAATACGTGTTTTCTCATACGTAACGCAAGTTCGGAAACTCCGGGCAATGCTACGTTAATAAATTATTAGATCGTCGTCAGTAGTCTCATTTGTGTACCCTGACAGATTCTGTTTTAAGTTTACGCTTTAGGCAACTTCGCGCATGAAAGAATCCGTAACCATAAAAGAAATTGCCCGGCGATTAGCGATTTCCCCGTCTACCGTTTCCAGAGCGCTTCAGAATAATCCGCGGATTAGTCAGAAGACGCGCGAAGCTGTGCAACAACTGGCCATTAAGCTGAAGTATTTGCCCAATACCACTGCGCGAAACCTGAAGCGCGGCAAAGCGGGAATTTTTGCCATGGTTTTACCCGAAATTAAGGAGAACTTTTTTTCGGAAGTCGTCAATGGGGTGGAGGAGCTGGCCTTCAAGCACCAGTATACGATTGCGCTATACCAGTCGCATGATCTGTATGAGCGGGAGAAGCAGATTCTGAACGTACTGGCTCCCAATCAGGTCGATGGGGTGCTTCTGTCGGTTGCAAAGGAATCAGCTCAGTTTCAGCATATTCAGCACTTGATTGATCGGGGAATACCACTTGTTTTGTTTGATCGGATTCCGCCAAAAATTCAGGCACCTCAGGTTGGCTGTAACGTCGAGAAAGGCGCTTACGAAGCCACAAAATGGCTGGCCAGACGCGGTTGCCAGCGGATTGCGCTGCTGAATGGGCCGCTCGCGTTGGTGGCGAGTGAGGACCGATACCGTGGTTATATCACGGCGCTGCTGGAAGAGCAGTTGCCAGTCGAAAACGCCCTCATCAAACGGGTGGACCTGACTTTGGAAGACAATCGTGAGAAGATGAGGCAACTGCTGTCGTCGGTGTCCCGGCCAGATGCGGTACTCGCCTTCAACGATTACGTAGCGCTGGACGCCATGCAGGTATGCCGTAAAGCAGGTTTGCAGATTAATCAGGATATTTCATTTGTGAGCTTCGCTAATCTGCCGTTGACAACGTATCTGGAAAATCCGCCCCTGGCCTCTATCGAACAGCATCCTTATCAGATCGGACTGAAAGCGACTGAAATTTTACTGTCTATGACAAATGCCAACGTAGCGCAAAGAGATATGGATTTCCAACGGGTACTGCTTGAGCCT
>NZ_JBMDWV010000343.1:0-29414 GCF_048594605.1 Spirosoma sp. | reverse complement strand
ACGGGTATTGTGCTGATTGTGGCCCGATTTATTCCTATCATCGGTCCGGTCGCCATTGCGGGTTTGCTGGCTCGCAAGAAGTATGTCCCCGAGTCGTCAGGTACACTGCCAGTCGATACACCGACGTTTGGACTGATGATTTTTGCGGTCATTTTCATTATCACAGCCTTATCGTTTTTCCCGGCACTGGCCCTGGGGCCATTGGCTGAATATTTCTCACTTAAATAAATACTCGTTACGTTCCCAACGGACGTAACACCTAAAATTCACTAAAATGGCAAAGTCATCTTCGCCTAGTTTGTTTCAACAGGAACTTGTTGGAACCGCCATACGGGAATCGTTCGTCAAATTGAATCCGGCCATCCTGATTAAAAATCCGGTTATGTTCACTGTTGAGATCGGAACCCTGATTATGACACTGGTTACGGTCTACGTCGCTTTCTCAGGGGATACTTCACAGGGATCATTAGGATATAACATCGTCATCACCCTGATCTTACTCATCACGGTACTATTCGCCAACTTTGCTGAAGCCATAGCAGAAGCACGAGGTAAAGCACAAGCCGAATCACTTCGGAAAACCCGCCAGGAAACGCCCGCCAAGGTCATTCGATCCGACGGGAATACAAAGTCAGATGAACGATCCGACGTAGTGCAGACGATCTCGTCCGCTTTGCTCAAAAAAGGCGACATATTCATCTGCGAGCCGGGTGATATCATCCCCTCCGATGGGGAAATTATCGAAGGCCTGGCTACGATCGACGAATCCGCCATTACTGGAGAATCAGCCCCGGTCATTCGGGAATCGGGTGGTGACAAATCCTCGGTAACCGGTGGCACGAAAGTCCTCTCAGATAAAATTAAAGTGATGGTAACCACCCAGCCGGGTGAGTCGTTTCTGGATAAAATGATTGCGCTGGTAGAGGGGGCCACCCGCCAGAAAACCCCAAATGAAATTGCGCTGACAATTCTGCTGGCTGGCTTTACGCTTATTTTTATCATCG
Organism: Spirosoma sp.; assembly: GCF_048594605.1. Classification (GTDB taxonomy): domain Bacteria; phylum Bacteroidota; class Bacteroidia; order Cytophagales; family Spirosomataceae; genus Spirosoma. Next base: position 28,410 of record NZ_JBMDWV010000343.1, on the reverse strand, counting down.
TCTGCGTAGCCCTGAAACCCTTTGCGGATTACGCCAGTACGCCCATCACCATTGCTTCACTAATCTCATTGTTTGTTTGCCTAATTCCCACCACCATTGGCGGACTGTTATCGGCTATTGGTATTGCCGGTATGGACCGGGCTCTGCGGGCTAACGTTATTGCCAAGTCAGGCCGGGCGGTAGAAACGGCTGGGGACGTCGATACCTTACTGCTTGATAAAACGGGTACGATCACCATCGGTAACCGGAAAGCTACCAACTTTTATCCCGCTCCCGGTATTAAACAGTCTGATATAGTGCGAATCTCAGCGCTTAGCTCACTGGCCGACGATACACCGGAAGGCAAGTCGATTGTTGAACTAGCGGGGAATGAAGTTACCCGAAATTTGAACATGAACGGCTCGAAGCTAATCAAGTTCACGGCCGAAACCCGCTCCTCCGGCATTGATTTGTCTACGGGGGAACGTATCCGTAAAGGCGCAACAGACTCAATCCGGGCCATCGTTGAGCGGGCGGGCAATTATTTTCCAACTGAAATAGATGCAAAGGCCAAAGAGATTGCCGCTAACGGGGGAACGCCCCTGGTCGTCACAGAAAATGAAGAAGTGAAAGGGGTTGTCGAACTACAGGACATCATCAAACCCGGTATCGCGGAACGGTTTGACCGGCTACGTAAAATGGGCGTCAAGACGGTGATGGTAACGGGCGATAACCCACTGACGGCCAAGTTCATTGCTACAAAAGCGGGCGTGGACGATTTCATTGCTGAAGCCAAACCGGAAGACAAGATGCAGTACATCCGCAAAGAGCAGACCGGCGGTAAACTGGTGGCCATGATGGGCGACGGTACCAACGACGCTCCGGCACTGGCTCAAGCCGACGTAGGCGTAGCGATGAACTCCGGAACACAGGCGGCCAAGGAAGCCGGCAACATGGTGGACCTCGACAACGACCCAACCAAACTGATCGAAGTCGTTGAGATCGGTAAACAGCTTCTGATCACGCGCGGTACCCTAACGACTTTTTCCATTGCCAACGACGTAGCGAAGTATTTTGCCATCGTTCCGGCTTTGTTTACCCTGTCGATTCCAGCCCTGCAGGCGCTCAACATCATGCGCTTACACTCGCCTGAGTCAGCGATACTGTCGGCGGTGATTTTCAACGCAATTATTATCCCGATGCTCATTCCATTGGCACTACGGGGGGTGGAATATAAACCGATTGGAGCGAGTGCCCTGTTACGTCGCAATCTGCTGCTATACGGGGTTGGCGGTATTATTATCCCATTTATCGGAATTAAATTGATTGATTTGTTCGTCGGATTGTTTGTGTAAACTTGACAATAGAGCACTACGTATATAGCTCTACGTCATAAAATTCAAAAACTCATGAAAGCACATATTGGACCAGCGATTCGCCTGACGCTCGTGATGCTGGTGTTGTTAGCCGTTATCTATCCGTTAGTAGTAGCCGGAATTGCCAAATTAGCTCCCGGAGGAGGAAAAGGAGAAACGGTTACTGTCAATGGCAAAGTGGTTGGTTATAAATTGATTGGCCAGAAATTTACCGAAGATCGCTACTTCAATAGTCGCCCCTCTGCCGTAGACTATAACGCGGCTGGTTCCGGCGGCTCGAATAAAGGGCTATCAAACCCGGATTATCTGAAGACCGTGCAGGCGCGTATTGAAACTTTCCTGGTTCACAATCCGGGTGTGAAGAAAGCCGATATTCCAGCCGAGCTAGTTACCGCTTCCGGATCGGGCTTGGACCCGGATTTGTCGCCGGCGGGAGCTAAAATTCAGGTGGCCCGCATCGCCAACCTACGTGGTGTACCGATTGAGAAATTGACTCAACTGGTAGATCAACATACGGAAAGTCCGTTACTTGGTCTACTCGGCCCTGCGAAAGTAAATGTGTTAGCTCTGAACGTAGCATTAGATCACTTGAAATAGGTTAGGCCGGATAAACCCCGACCGGCAATTGAGTACAACGAAATCATAACCATGAAAACATTAGTTACCACATCTGCTTTCGTAGCTGGTGTACTAACCACCTCGTTCTCGCTGGCACAAATAAACGACACCACCACAATCTCTGCCCCTACCCAAGCCCAGTCGACCGTAGCGCCTAACTCGAGACTAACCGTATCGGGCTATATCGAAGCGTATTATAGTCATGATTTCACCGCTCCCAAAACTGTACAGGAGCGCCCTGGTTTCATTTACAATCACAAACGAAACCGGGAAGTCAACGTTAATCTGGCGTTTATCAAAGGTGCTTACGTGGGCGAACGAGTACGGGGTAATCTGGCTATTCAGGTCGGTACGTATCCACAGTACAACTATGCCGCCGAGCAGAATCTGGTGAAAAATATCTTGGAGGCCAATGCGGGCGTGAAACTCAGCGGGAAGAAAGACTTGTGGCTGGATGCCGGTATTTTTTCGTCCCACATTGGCTTCGAAAGTGCCATCTCAAAAGATTGCTGGACACTCACCCGCAGTATTCTGGCCGAAAATTCGCCGTATTACCTGTCGGGTGCTAAGCTGACTTACAACTCTTCGAACGATAAATGGACCCTGCTCGGATCGGTATTGAACGGCTGGCAGCGCGTTGCCAAATTGCCAGGTTACAGCGGTCCATCTGTCAGTACGCAGGTGCAGTTTCGTCCTTCTTCAACGCTGACGCTGAACTGGAGTACATTTGTCGGGTCGGATCGTCCGGATTCACTTGGGCAGGGACGGTTCTTTAATAACGTTTACGCCATCATCAATCCTACTGGAAAGGTTGGTATAATCCTGGGCTTCGATATTGGCTCGGATCGCAAACCGATCCTCAGCGGAAATCGTCGGGCAGGCAGCGGTTCGTACGTGTGGTATTCGCCGGTGGTCATTGCCCGGCTGGCAACAAGTGAGAAAAGCCACCTAGCTGGACGTATCGAATACTATGACGATAAAAACGGGGTCATCATCGCTACTGGCACCCCGAACGGATTCCAGACCTGGGGGTACTCGCTCAACTGTGACTACGCAATTATGCCTAACGCGCTATTCCGAATTGAAGGAAAAATGTACAGCAGCAAAGACGCCATTTTTGAAACGACGAGTGGCCTGGGCCGAACCAATACGGCACTAACGACTAGTCTGGCTGTTTCCTTCTAAGGCACTAGTCAGTTGTTAGGAATCGAGCCAGTGGCAAGATTACCTAACGTAGCATTTCTTACCACTGATTTTACGATTACCCGGTGTACCTAAACCCTGCCCTTTTTGCCATGTGTATTAGAGTAAAAGTTCAACTGATAAACTACACCTTAACTGGGCTGTCCGATCAGTTATACGTATCACCTAACCCCACCCTGCTTAATGGCTGACGAACGGGACCAATCGGCGGAACAGTTTCTTCGACTTATCCAGGCCTCGCGTCGGGGTAAGTTCAAGATTTATATCGGTATGAGTGCCGGGGTGGGTAAGACCTACCGTATGCTCCAGGAAGCGCATGCTCTCTTGCGGACTGGGATTGATGTAAAAATTGGGTTCATCGAAACCCATAATCGCTCTGAAACGCATGCGTTGATTGAAGGCCTTCCTATCATTTCCCGAAGAAAGCTGTTTTACAAAGGCCGAGAACTGGAGGAGATGGACGTTCAGGCCGTTATCAATACGCATCCCGAAATCGCTATTGTCGATGAACTGGCCCATACCAATATTCCCGGCTCCAAAAACGAAAAACGGTGGCAGGACGTACTGGATATTCTGGACGCGGGAATCAGTGTCATCTCAGCCGTCAATATTCAGCATATTGAAAGCCTGTACGATGAAGTACAGGAGATTACCCACATCGACGTTACTGAACGAGTACCAGACCGGGTTTTGCAGATGGCCGATGAAGTAGTCAACATTGACCTGACGGCCGATGAATTAATTACCCGTCTAAAAGACGGAAAAATATACGATTCCGCTAAAGTTCAGACGGCGTTAACCAATTTCTTTCAACCGGAAAAGATTCTACACCTGCGGGAACTGGCCCTGCGGGAAGTGGCCACAGCGGTTGAACGCAAGATCGAGACGAGCCTTCCCACAAATTTACAGGCCAAGCCAGAGCGATTCCTGGCCAGCATTAGTTCCAATCCGGACGTAGCGCGTCGGGTGATTCGCAAAACCGCCCGACTAGCCGCCTATTACAACTCGCGCTGGTACGTATTGTACGTACAAACACCCGCTGAAGACCCGGATCGTATACGTCTGGATTTACAACGTCACCTGATCAACAATTTTAAATTAGCTACGGAACTGGGAGCAGAAGTCATTCAGGCCAGAGGCAGCGACGTAGTGAACTGCATTATGGAGGAGGTGAAGAAACGAAATGTGACAACAGTTTGCATTGGCAAACCCCACTTCAACCTGATTCAGATTATTCTGCGCACGTTTGCTTTCAATCAACTCCTCAATCGGCTCTCTGAGTCGGATACGGATTTGATTATTCTTTCTTAACCCTGAATCTCAACAGCTAATGACACTTAAAACCAAAGTATCGCTCTCGTTTGCCTTTCTATTTGGCGTTATCCTTGTACTGGGTGGACTGGGAGCTTTTTATCTGAACCAGTTAGCCAGCGATTCGAAAGCGATTCTGAAAGACAATTACATTTCGCTCGAGTTCGTCAGCAACATGCAGAAAGCACTAATCTCGCTCGACGATCCCGATGCGTTCTCTGACTTTGAGACGAATCTAAAAAAGCAGGAAGCGAATCTTACCGAGGTTGGCGAAGAAGAAAACACCCATGCTGTACGCCGGGAGTTTAATCGTTTGCGAGCGGGAGCTGTCGATGCTCCTACGATCAAACGCATCCAACAGCACCTGCTTATTATTGATGATGTCAACCGGCAGGCGATTGTGCGAAAAAGCAATACCGCCGAGCAGACCGCTCAGGATGCGCTACTCTGGCTTGGGTCGATTGGTACGTTCTGTTTCCTGGTTGTATTTTCGTTTGTGGTCAACATTCCGTCTTACATTGCCGGGCCCATCCGGGAGTTGACCCGAGGTATCAAGCAGATTACCAGCCGTAATTTTGAAGAACGACTGCATTTCCGGTCCAGCGATGAGTTCGGCGAACTGGCCCGTTCTTTTAATTCCATGGCTCAGAAACTCTATGAATATGAACATTCCAGCCTGGCCAAACTTCTTTTTGAGAAAAAACGAATCGATACGCTGATCGAGATTATGAGCGAAGGAATTATTGGTCTGGATGAGAAGCGCCGAATCCTGTTTATTAATCCGGTGGCCGAACGTTTGCTCGGGGTCGAACGGCAGAAGCTAATCGGTCAGTACGCCCCCGATGTAGCGACAACGAATGATCTGCTACGTTCGCTGATTCGGGATATTATGGTTGACCCGGACGAGCATGAAGCGCCATCGGCCACGCTCCTCCGCCCGGCTGAGAATGGAGCTGGCCTGTTGAAAATCTACGATCCGGGTCAGCAGGGGCAAGGGAAGGAATGCTTCTACAACAAAGAAATCCACACGGTCGAAGTAATTCCCACGGGCGAAACGGAGCCTGTTCAGGCCGGTTACGTGATTGTCCTACTGAACATTACGTCGTATAAAGAGTTAGACCTGGCCAAAACGAATTTTATTGCTACCGTATCGCATGAATTGAAAACCCCTATTTCTGCGATTAAAATGAGTCTGAAATTATTGACAGACAAACGCCTGGGCAGCTTAAACACCGAACAGCAGGAGATGGTGGCGCATGTCGAAGAGAATACAGACCGGCTATTACGTCTAACCGGGGAGCTGTTGAACATGGCGCAAGTTGAATCGGGCCAGATTCAGCTTCACATGCAAGCTACTAACCCTGCCAATCTGGTTCTGGTAGCGACAGATGCACTGAAAACCCAGGCAGAGCAGAAACAAATCCGGTTTAACCTGACCATTCCACCGGATTTACCTGCTGTGAGTGCTGATCCTGACAAAGCGTCGTGGGTGCTGGTTAATTTTCTCTCGAATGCGATCCGGCACAGTCCAGATCAATCGACTGTTGATATTGTGGTTTGTTTAGCGGATGATCAGGTTGAGTTTACGGTACGTGATTACGGGACTGGGCTGCGGGAGGAACACCGTGAGCGAGTTTTTGACCGCTATTTCAAAGCGCCGGGTCTCAATGGGTCCTTTAATGGAACAGGGCTGGGCTTGGCGATTTCGCGAGAATTTATTCAGTCAATGGGGGGGCAGATTGGATTATACCCGAACGTAGCACCCGGAGCGTCCTTCTATTTCCAGCTACCAATGGCGTAGCTATGCCCATTTCAACGCATTACTGCCTAAAAAAGCCGTCTGGTTCATGATTGATAGGTCGACAGAAGCACAATAAAAGCCGGGCAAGTTAATCGTAACTAGTTTTCTACCAGTGAGTAAAGGACTTATGCCGGCAGGTAAACACTAAACGTAGAGCCTGTGCCTATCTGGCTGCTGGCGGTAATGGCTCCCCCATGATTAGCCACCACTTTTTCACAAATGGCTAATCCGATACCGGTTCCTGAAAATTGATTTCGACCATGCAACCGCTGGAAAACCTGAAAGATCCGGTCCAGGTATTTCTCATCAAAGCCTACGCCATTGTCAGAAACGTCGATGCAGTGATAAGCCTGCGTTAATCGAATAGGATTCACAGAAAGCGGTAAATCCGCAGCTGCTACACGCCTGGTCTGTATGCGGATAAGGGGTGGCCCTTCTGACTGATCGGGTTTGCGAAATTTCAAGGCGTTGCTCAGCAAGTTTAAAAAAAGCTGTCCGAGCTGGGAAGCGTCACCCATCACAGTCGGTAGGGGGCCTACTTCAATACGGGCAGTCGTTTCCTGAATAAGCAACTCCAGATCGGTCAGTGTCAGATCAATTACATCTGTGAGCGAAACGGGTTTAAGGGCTTCTGGCTGGGTGGAGATACGTGAGTAGCTAAGCAGATCGCGAATCAGGGTAGACATTCGGCTGGCCGCTGACTGCATCCGATTTAAGTAATTTATGCCCTCGCCCAGTTGGCCGCTGTATTGATCCTGTAAAAGATCGCCGAATTGCTGAACCTTGCGCAGGGGTTCCTGCAAGTCATGACTGGCAATATAAGCGAATTGCTTAAGGTTTTCGTTTGAGCGATTTAATGACTGATTGGTCAATACCAACGTAGCATTCAGATCGATCAACTGTTCATTGCTGCTTTGTAAGTCGATCTGCATCTGTTTCTGGGGCGTCAGGTCCGTCAGAATTAAACTCAGACAGGGTCCTTCATCAAGCATCAAAGGAGTAGCCGACACTAAACAAATAAGCTCGCTTTCGCCATGCCTCAAACTCATTTCTTCCTTTGATGGATTTTGCCAGCTTTCCTGAAAAAAACCGTCATACCTGAGACGGTATTCGGGAGAAACGTAGTTTGCAAAAGGAACACCTATTACGTTGGAAAGCGGCTGTCCGACAATCGAAGCAAATGTGGAATTACTGTAAAGAATGAGCCCGCGCTTATCGAGCGTAACAGCTCCTTCATGCATTGTTTCGATAAACACCCGGTAGGTCTGATCGGCGGTTTTCAACGTGTACAGTTCATGCCCGTCACTGCCTTCAACGACCAGTGCGTCAATTTGACCTGTACGAATAGCCAGAATGGTTTCCATCGCTTCCTCCAACTGGATACGCAATAGCTCATTTTCCGCAACTAACTGATCGTATGTTTTTGGCCGATCCATCAACTGACAATACCTAACTCTTTGATTACCCTGTTTATATCTGATAAATCGCCAATCAACCGACGTTCTGGTAGAGGAGCCAGTTTGATTAATAAAGGCAATGCAATCAGTTGCGCAGATTCAGCCAGCTGTTTCTGCTGATGTACATCAATTATCTCCAGGGTGTATTGACCCTTCAGGTAAGTTTCACAAATATATTTGATATTTGCTATAGCCCGGACAGAATGGCTCGAAGCGCCGGCTACAAACAAACGTAGTTGATACGTATGGTTATTACCATCCAGATCGAAATTGGAAACCTCTGATGGTTCACCCATAGCCTTTTACTTTGCCGAGCGAATATCTAAACCCACCAGCACTTTCTCTTCGTTAGATAGATCACCGATAATCTTCCGGATTGGCTCAGGCACTTTTTTCACCAGCGTAGGAACGGCCAGAATCTGGTCGCCAGCTGCCAGTTGAGGTTGTATCAACAGATCGACTACCTCAATAACGTACTTGCCTGGCAAATGTTCTTCGCAGTATTTCTTCAGATTATTTAAGGCCGCAACTGATTTAGCCGTTTTGCCAGCTACATAAAGCCGTAATTCCCAAACATCTTCCTGTTGATCCATCAATTAACTAAACCTATATAACTAAATGATATGCGTTACTGTCCACTATGTCGGTTGCGCGTGAGCTGCTCCCGATTTTGCTCCAAAATTTCTTTGCGCAGTTCTTCTTCGGTAAAGGTTTTATTTAATTCCTCACGTACCGACTCAAACTCTTCTTTCAGGCTGGCAATCTTGGATTCGAGAACCAGACGTTTCCGTTCAATCTCCCGGTCTTTGCGCGAAACCGCATAATCATGCAGGGCCACTCCCGTAACTTCCTGTAACTGCTGAGCTTCGCGTGCTGAGCCAACCAATACACCATCAGCCCCTAAATACACATCGATCAAATTCAACCCTTCATCAGTAATGACAAACTCCCGAACCTGATTCGAGTGCTTCATACCCCGGGATTTCATTACGTACAGTCCCCGATTACGCTCACCATTTGCTTCAATATCTCGCAAGAGTAGCCAGGCGTCGACCAGCGATGAGACTCCCTCGTCGGTCTGTTCGTTAACCACCGTGATCAGGGAAAGCGCCGTGAAGACAACTGTAATTTGTTCGGCCTGTAAAAAATCAATCAATCGAATCAACATAGACCGTACTTCACGCAGGGTACCGATTGTAACCAGGTTCGTGATGGGGTCCAGCACAACGACCTGCGGTTTAAACTGATTAACCAGTTTATGTATCGTCACCAAATGCATCTCTAATCCATTAAGTGTTGGACGCGATGCCTGGAACCGCAGCAAGCCTTTATCAACGTGCTCTTTAAGATCAACTCCAATAGATTGCATATTTCGGCAAATCTGCTGGGGTGACTCTTCAAAGGCTAAAAAAAGTGCACGTTCTCCACGTTGGCAGGCAGCGTGGACGAATGAAGCCGCAAGGCTAGTTTTACCCGTACCCGCCGTACCAGAAATCAGGATGCTGCTTCCTCTAAAAAATCCTTTTCCCTCCAGCATCTGATCCAATGCCGGTACGCCAGACGAAACTCGCTCGCTGGATACGGGATGATCCAGAGTAAGTGAGGTAATCGGCAATACCGAAATTCCGTCTACATCAATCAGAAAGGGGTATTCGTTGGTACCATGCATCGACCCCCGATATTTAACGATACGTAGTAATCGGGTAGAAATCTGATTATCGATTCGGTGATCCAGAAGAATAACACAGTCCGAAACGTACTCCTCCAGTCCGTGTCGGGTTAGCTTGCCGTTTCCTTTTTCGGCCGTAATTATAGTCGTTACCCCTTTATCTTTTAGCCAGGAGAAAAGTCGTCGAAGTTCACTCCGCAAAATACTCTCATTCATCAGGCTGGAAAATAGATTCTCGATAGTATCCAGCACTACCCGTTTGGCCCCAACGGTATCAATAGCATAACCTAACCGGATGAATAATCCGTCCAGATCATATTCGCCCGTTTCTTCAATCTCACTCCGGTCAATGTGGACATGGTCAATTTTGAGGAGTTGGTCTTCCTGAAGCTGCTGAAGGTCAAACCCTAGCGAAGCTACGTTGGCAGCCAATTCTTCGGCCTTTTCTTCAAACGCCATGAACACGCCCGGCTCATTGAACTCAAGCGCTCCGCGGGCAATAAACTCCAGGGAAAACAAGGTTTTGCCGCAACCCGCTTCACCGCAGATAAGGGTTGGACGTCCTTTCGGTAAGCCGCCATTGGTAATTTCATCCAGGCCAATTATTCCCGTAGGAGTTTTAGGCAATAGAGGAAGTTTGTGTGTACTGACGTTGGAAGAACTCATTCGTAAAGTTGTGAAACAACAAACTTATCAAAAATAAGTATAAAATTACAGTATCATATCTACAACACTACATGACCGTTTTCTTTATCGAAATGGTAATTCGCAAACTATCTGTCCCTCCATCGCTCTGGTTTGTAAATAATTGCTTCAGGTGCGTACAATGAGACTTTTATCAGCAGATAGACTCATAGCTGATGTAGCCCGGTCAGTTATCGTTTTCTAACGTAGTGATTTCACCAAGTGTTTGAGCCTTTGAGTTTATTACTGGTCAGAGGTCGCAGTGATTGACACATACTCTTCAGACATGATCTGCTGAAGGACCTATACGAGTCCGTTTCACGGATTTTACTACTCTGCACATTCATTCCCATTAGTCCAAATGGTGTCCCCCCTAGACCTGAGCCCTCCAATCCATTCCTGACGCTTCACAAAGCTTCTTAACATTATGACCCTAACCCTAGAAAATCCCGAAGACTGCAACGACATCCAGCAACTACGTGAGTGGGTGCTGCTCTTACAGGATAAAAGCCAATGTTTAGTCTATTAATACCAGACACTTCAAATAGAAACGATCGGGAGCTTGGGTTATTTGATCACAAAAACCGCTCTTACGCTTTACTCTGACAGACAGGAAGCTGCATCGATAGTTAAAGGTAAAACAGCGTGTTAAACTTGTGCAGACTACTTTTTCACAGCACAATCCTTCACGGACGTAGTGGGCAGAAAATGAAATAAGTTAAGCGTTCGGAATAGAACTGAGTCAGGCTATTGTTCTGTCTCAGTTATTTTATGCCATTGTCGACACATTTGATCTCAATTCATGGGGTAATAAGGTTAGACTAGGGGGCGGGCTGAGCTACTTTACAGAAGATCACCAAACGGGGCCGTTGTGGTAGAGATCCACTTAGTTGACCTACATAAACGGTACTGTCTCTGGCAATGCTGATCGATCCATAGCTGTTGGTTGTATAATCTTTATCCACTAAACTCTGCCAGCGATTACCTACTAACCGCTGCACCGTCAGCTTGCCCTGCCGTGCCTGATCTCCATACGTCAGGTAAGGTAGTCCACGAGGGGTAATGGCCATGCTTGGCCTAAAGGCATAGTAAGGTGAACTATCCTCTTCACCCACCTTAGTCCAACTCTTATCAACATATTGCTTCACACTAGGTCGATGAGCCCCGTTGAGGTAAACTATATAAGGCACATCCTGAGCTGATACCATCAGCGAAGCGCTGGTAAGCTCCCCCCAATGGTCAATCATACTGACTGACTGCCAGCGGCCGGCAACCCAGGGCTCGGCCATCAGCGCATAACCTTTCTCAGCGTCCCTATAGGCCAGATACAGAATGCCTGTACTTGAGACCGCTAAGGCAGGATAGATGGTTTCCCGGCCGGCAAAGCCGCCCCCTGTGAGGGATTGCCAGTTCCCGTTTTGAAAGCGCTGTACGACTACCTGGCTTTTATCCGTATAGTTCGCTCTGTCCTCATAAGCGACATAGGGAGTGCCGTCTGGTCCAATTACAAGCGAAGGTTCCGTAGCCATACCCTGAGAAAACCCAGCTTTGCCCACTACTTGCCAACTTCCATTGACAAACCGCTGAACGGTGAGCTTGAGCTGGTTTTCTACATCGGTGTAGACAACATAAGGTAGCCCATCAGAAGAAAGGGCTAGTTGAGGATTTTGCGCCCCGCCTAGCGAAAAACCGGGTCGTCCCACGAACTGCCAACTGCCTTCGGCGTAGCGTTGGAGCGTGAGCCGACCTGTTTGCGCGCCGTCCTGGTAAGCAAAGTAAACGGCCCCATCGGGCGCCACCTTACAGCTAGCCGACTCGCTATGTTGTACGAACGTACCGCTGGAAAGACCTGTGGTGACTAAGACCGTATCCCGATAAATCAGCGGTTGAGTATCTTTAGGTTTACATGATTCGATTCCCAAGAGATTAGCAAGCAGCCCTATTAGGCAAGCGGGCCTTGCCCAACGAAAAACTTGGGATAGTTGATTACTCATGACTTGTGATGGAGTTAACAAATATATTATGATTATGGATGATATAATCTTCGACTTAAGGTAAGACTAGTGCCCTCTGTGCGTAAATGAATCACCTTCTACAAATTCAATCCCGTCGCTTTTCATATCGACCAGAGCACTATCACGAGTAGCAACGAACTTTACGTACCTGGCATCGTTAAGCCGTCTACCAAGCCGGTATACTTCTTCAAGTGTCACATCACCCCCTTTTCTTTTAATAGTTGAACAATTTCACCTGACTTTTCAGAAGTCTCATTCGAGGCTCTAAGAATTAAATCGAGTTTTCTGACCTGTCTTATACTTATGATTTATTGATCAATATAAATAGCTGTGTTTGCAAATACGTATGCAAACAAAAAACCGCCAACGTTACTGAAGGCGGTTTTTCTTTATAACAATTTGATTATCAGAGAGCCAGTGGAGGGATTCGAACCCCCGACGCGCTTGCGCATCCTGATTACAAATCAGGCGGAATCGACCGCTATCCGACACTGGCAACAACTTTACAACTCGCTTCCGAATTGTGATGCAAAAGTAGTGAATTTGGCGAATACTCACAAGACGACTGGCAAAAAAAGCGGAAAAGATAACCGAAATCCAGGCAACTATCTTTTCCGCTTTTTAAAGTCAATTATGCCTGTGCTACGCGTAATTGATGCCGAAGATCGGCCAATTGCTTTTCCGCTTCAGCGATTTTCTTATCAATATCGGCGCGAAGTTTATCAGCGTTCTTCGAGCGGGCAAAAAATTCAATATTATTCCGATACGTAGCAATATCGTTTTCAATCGACGTAATCCGCCGACGAATATCGTTCTCCCGCTTGTTGCCTCCATCACGATCACCCCGATTGAAATCACGGTCTCTGCCACCTCCGCGCGTAGCTTCGGCTTCACTCTGAAGCATGATACGTTCCTTATCTTTCGCTGGGATCTTACCTGTAGCACCAACCAACGCATTTACAGCATTGATATACCGCTTCTGAGTAGCCTGCATATCTTTCTTCGGAACAAAGCCAATAGCATTCCACTCTTTCTTAAACTCATTGAGTTGCGAAAGATCAGCGTTAGCCGTTGCGGCTGCTTCGATACGTTCAATCAACGCTATTTTCTGAGTCAGATTTTCTTCAAACTCACGTTCCGTTTCCTGATTTTTTGTGCGTTTCTTATTAAAGAATGCATCACAGGCAGCCTTAAATCGATCGAAAATCGTGTTCTTCTGTTTCTCTGGAACTTGACCGATATTTTTCCATTGCCGCTGCAGCTCAATAACTGTTTGGGTGGCTTCGGGTGATTCTTCTCCGGAGGCCAGGATGGCTTCAACCTGTTCACAGAGCTCTGTTTTAGCCCGCAGATTTTCTTCCCGCTTGCTCTCCAGTTGTTTAAAAAACTCACCCTTATTGTGGAAGAACGTCTTCAAAGCGGCCCAGAATTTCCGGCTTAACTCCTTACCTTCTTCGCGAGGCATAGGGCCTTTGATGGCATTCCAGCGATCCTGCAATGCCATTACCGCTTTCGTTTTGTCGTTCCAGTCGTTAATGCTGTTGGACGTAAACGACGTAATAGGCACTAGCTCCTCGTAAATAGCCGACTTCTCTTCGTAGAGCTGAGCGGACTCCTTACGCTGTTCGTTAGTTTGGCCACGGCGTTTGTCGTATAGTACGTCCAGGGCGGCTTTCATCCGCCCCCAAAGCACTTCCTGCTCAGCTTTGGGCGCTGGTCCTATATGTTTGTATTCTTCAAACAGCGCGTTGGCTTCGTCAATCGTTTGTCGTGTAACGGGCGTTTCTTCCGAAGCTTTCGCCATTGCTTCCACCTTCTCGATCACTTCCGTTTTGAGCGTGGCGTTACGTTTCCGGTCGAGTTCCTTTAATTCAAAATAGATATTACGATTGCTATAATACCGATCAACCAGCGCATGATACGTAGCCCAGAGCGTAGCGTTATGGGGAGAGTTCATGTTTCCAGCCGCTTTCCATTCGTCCTGGATTTTCTTGAACTCATTCCAGCTTACTTTGGGGTCGCCTGCATTATTTTCATCGTTTTCGACTAATTCACGCAGACGAGTCAGCAACTCAGTCTTTGACGCAAAATTGGTGTCTTTCGCTTTGTCCAGGTTCTGAAAATACGTGTTCTTCAGACTTTTGATCTGCTTATAAAGCTCGTCGAAACGCTGAACTAAATCATCGTATTTGTATTCGAAACCCTCTTCAGCTCCTGTCTCAGCTGTGTAAGCCTGTAGGGCAGCTTCTCGTTCGGCCCGCTTCATCTGATCGAAGAATGGCTTCACTTCTTTCAGGATCTGATCCGCTTTCTTAAAGTCGCCGGGCGTTACAGATGCTGCACTGACCGCAGCCATTTGTGTTTCGAGCAGATTCACAAAATCCGCTTTCGAAAACTGGCTGTAATCAACTGCTGGCTGAGCCGATACTTCATCTTCCGACTCAGGCACATCAGCGTACTGCGTCTTGATTTCGTAACTAACCGGGGTTTCGTCGACAGGAACGTCCGGAACATCAGCGTCAGCAGGCAGTTCACCGGCTGATTGAGAAGGAGTTGATTCAGCCGACGGAGTAACCGACTCGTCAACAGGAGCTTCGCTGCCTGATTCATCTACAGATGCTACGGGGGCGGCAGTCGACGTATCCAGCGTGGCAACAGGGATTTCCTCTGCTGTCTGTGGTTCGACGGCCAGTGGTAAACCCTCAGCGGAGTTTTCGGGGGTACCCGAAGCGTCTGCTAAAGGCTGAGAAGTTGTAGCCTCAACTTCAGATTCAGAGGTGACCTCAGCAGAAGTCGGCCCGGCTGAAGAAGGTTCAGCGGGTATTTCAGAGGGTTTGGGAGTATTTACTGCCAACGAGCCAGCAGCCTCAGTAGTGGTTGCTGGTTGCTGGTTAATTTCCTGTTCTTGGTTTGCCATGTTGGGAACGTACCGATTACTTTTGCAAAAGTACGATTATTATACGAATTTCTCTGTAATACGGTAATTGAAAAGCCAAAGGCAACCTACTGAATGTCGGCAGCAATCAGCGATTTACGAAATGAATATACATTGAGCGGTTTAGATACTACCGACGTATTATCTGACCCAATTGCCCAGTTTCGGCTGTGGTTTGATGCCGCTCTCAACGCCCATGTACCTGAACCTAATGCCATGCACGTTAGTACGGTTACGGCCGAGGGACGTCCGGACGGGCGAATTGTGCTGCTCAAGGACGTATCCGATACGGGATTTACATTCTTTACCAATTATGAAAGTCGTAAGGGAAAAGAACTTACCGCCCGTCCCTTTGCTACGTTAACTTTTTTCTACCCCGAACTCGAACGCCAGATACGTATCGAAGGACGTGTCGAAAAAGTAAGTCCGGAAGAATCGGACGCTTATTTCAATAGCCGCCCACGCGGTAGCCAGATTGGAGCCTGGGTATCGCAGCAAAGCACCGTTATCGACAGCCGTAGTGTATTGGAAAACCGGCAGCGTGAACTCGAAGCGCAGTTTGCCGGACAGCCTGTGCCTCGTCCGCCTTACTGGGGCGGTTTTCGGGTCATTCCCGACGTACTGGAATTCTGGCAGGGTCGGCCCAGCCGCCTGCACGACCGTATCCGTTACCGAAAAGACGGCGATAACTGGCTAATCGAGCGGCTATCGCCGTAAGGATTGACTGGTTGAATGATTGAATTAGCTGACTCACATCTTATTTAATTACTCAATCATTCAGCCAGTCAATCCTTACGGTAAAAACCGGAACGAGGCTGCTTTTGGAGAAAACCTCCTTCTCTATTGTAATTATGACCGGCAGTAAAGCCAAAACAACGCAGGTCGTTTCTTCCCGAACGCTTTTTAGTGTCATTTCGGCTTCGTCGGTCGGAACGCTCATCGAGTGGTACGATTTCTATATTTTCGGAAGCTTAGCCGCGATTCTTTCCTCCCAGTTTTTTCCGAAAGACAATCCGACCGCTGCGCTTCTTTCTACGCTGGCGACCTTCGCGGCTGGCTTTGTGGTGCGTCCGTTTGGCGCACTGGTGTTTGGTCGGCTGGGCGATCTGGTTGGTCGAAAATACACGTTCCTGGTTACGCTGGTACTGATGGGCGGCTCTACATTTGCCATTGGCCTCATTCCGGGCTATGCCACCATTGGCTTCTGGGCTCCCCTACTCGTCTTGCTGCTACGTTTAATTCAAGGGCTTGCGCTCGGTGGCGAATACGGCGGAGCCGCTACCTACGTAGCCGAATACGCGCCCGAAGGCCGACGTGGTTATTATACCAGCTTTATTCAGACAACCGCTACGTTAGGCCTGTTCGTATCGCTGGGGGTGATTCTTATTACGCGGGATGCCCTCGGCGTAGACAAATTTTCGGATTGGGGCTGGCGAGTGCCGTTTATCCTGTCGATTCTGCTGGTTGCAGTTTCGATTATCATTCGGATGCGCATGGCCGAATCGCCGTTGTTTTCCAAATTAAAGTCAGAGGGGAAAGTCTCGAAAAATCCACTGGCAGAAAGTTTTGGTAAAAAGCAAAACCTGAAAATGGTACTGCTGGCGTTATTTGGGGCCACAGCCGGGCAGGGCGTCATCTGGTACACGGGGCAATTTTACGCGCTGTCGTTTATTCAGAAAGCCTGTAACATCGAGTTTGTCCAATCGAATACCATTGTGGCCATTGCACTGCTGGCCGCTACGCCCTTGTTTGTTGTGTTTGGCGGTTTGTCGGATCGGATCGGTCGTAAAGGTATTATGCTGGCGGGCATGGCGCTTGGCGTATTGACGTACCGCCCGATTTATGATAAGATGTATAGCCTGGCCGATGTGACTCAGAAGCAGGAATTTACTGATGCTCAAACCATCAATCGAACACTGGCGAAGCAGGAGAACGGCGATTTAGTAACAACAATGACCACCACACACGTCTACGCGGGTGGTCTGGTTGCCAAAGAAATCGAAAAGAACGTAGCACCGGCGAAAGCAGCCAGCGTAGCGCCTAAACCCGAAAAAACGAAAGCGGTTACGTTACCTACGGACGATTTCTGGCTGATGGTGCTGCTGGTGTTTGTACAGGTGGCGTACGTAACGATGGTGTACGGACCAATTGCCGCATTTCTGGTTGAGCTTTTCCCAACCCGGATTCGTTATACCTCGATGTCGTTACCCTATCATATCGGCAACGGTATTTTCGGGGGTCTGACTCCCTTCATCGCAACAGCCCTCGTTGCGACGGCAACCAAAGCCAACGAAGCCACGGCCGGTTCGGTCGACAAACCTTATCTGGAAGGGCTTTGGTACCCAATTCTGGTGGCGAGTGTCTGCTTTGTCATTGGCGTATTGTATCTGGACAAAAAAAGTTACAGGACTGCCGATGATTGATCGTAAAAAGACCTTATAATCTTTTCTTCATCCCTTACAGCTATGGATGCTCTCAAAAAATACCTCGGTGTTGTCTGGATACTACTCGGTATATACGTTGGTTACGACCGCATTACGGACAGCCTGACTAAAATTAGCAGCGATCAGCTCGAAGACCGTGTTTTTGGCTGGGTTGTACTATTAGTACTGGTTCCTATTGTTGTTGGCGGATTGATTCTGTTTGGCAAGTACGCCCTCGACGAAGAATATAAATCCAATGAGTGAACACTAGAATTTTGAATGAGTGAATAGTTTTGTAAACCTTTTGGTCGTTCCACTAGTAACGCGTTATTCAATCATTCAATAGTCAATTATTAAAATGCGTATCCGAACCTTTGACGAATACCAGGCTGCTTACCAGAAAAGTGTTGACGATCCGGAAGAATTCTGGGCTGAAATCGCGCAGAATTTCCAATGGCGAAAACCCTGGACCAAAACCCTGCAGTGGAATTTTGACGAACCCAATGTGAAGTGGTTCATTGGTGGCAAACTCAACATTACGGAAAACTGCCTCGACCGGCACTTAGCCGAACGGGGAGACCAACCCGCTATCATATGGGAACCCAACGACCCAAACGAAGCGGGCGTTACGTTAACGTACCGGATGCTCCACGACCAGGTTTGTCGGTTTGCCAACGTATTGAAACGGAACGGCGTTGTGAAAGGCGACCGCGTGTGTATTTATATGCCGATGGTGCCCGAACTGGCTATTGCCGTACTGGCCTGCGCCCGTATTGGTGCTGTGCATTCGGTAGTTTTTGGTGGTTTTTCGGCGCAGAGCATCGCCGACCGCATTAACGACGCGCAGTGTAAAGTTGTCGTTACGGCAGATGGGTCGTATCGGGGTAACAAAGAAGTTCCGCTAAAAAATACCGTCGATGATGCGCTGATTGGATGTCCGAGTGTTCAGCGTGTTATTGTCATGACGCGTACCCGCACACCCGTTTCGATGCTGAAAGGGCGCGATGTGTGGTGGGAACAGGAAATCAAGCAGGTTACGGCCGACTGCCCCGCCGAGGAAATGGATGCCGAAGATATGCTGTTCATTTTGTATACGTCTGGCTCAACGGGTAAGCCTAAAGGCGTCGTACATACGTGTGGTGGCTACATGGTTTATGCAGCCTATACCTTCCAGAATGTATTTCAGTACGAGCCAGGGCAGATTTTTTTCTGCACCGCAGACATTGGCTGGATTACTGGCCATAGCTACATCGTTTACGGTCCGCTCGCCAGTGGCGCTACGTCCATCATTTTTGAAGGCGTACCAACATACCCAGACTGTGGCCGCTTCTGGGACATTACCGACAAATACAACGTTAATATTCTGTACACGGCTCCAACGGCAATTCGGTCATTGATGGGCTTTGGCTTAGATAAAGTTGAAAATCACGACCTGAGTAGTTTACAGGTACTCGGTTCCGTTGGTGAGCCGATCAACGAAGAAGCCTGGCATTGGTACGACGATCATATTGGTAAAAACCGCTGCCCGATTGTCGATACGTGGTGGCAGACCGAAACGGGTGGGATTCTGATTTCGCCGATAGCCGGTGTTACGAAAACCAAGCCAACCTACGCTACGTTGCCACTACCCGGTGTTCAGCCGATCCTGGTCGATGAAAACGGCCAGGAAATTGAAGGCAATGGCGTCAGCGGAAACCTGTGCATGAAATTTCCCTGGCCGGGTATTCTCCGCACTACGTATGGTGATCACGAGCGCTGCCGCCAGACGTATTTCGCTACGTATCCGGGCCTGTATTTCACCGGCGACGGCTGCCTCCGCGACGAAGACGGTTACTACCGCATTACGGGTCGCGTCGATGATGTACTGAACGTATCGGGTCACCGCATCGGTACAGCTGAGGTCGAAAACGCGATCAACATGCACACGGGCGTAGTGGAGAGCGCCGTAGTAGGCTATCCACACGACATCAAAGGGCAGGGAATCTACGCGTATGTGATTACGGAAAACCAGGCCGGTGGTCACGACGACGAATTGACCAAACGCGACATTCTGGCAACAGTCAGCCGGGTAATTGGCCCCATTGCCAAACCCGACAAAATTCAGTTCGTTACGGGCTTGCCCAAAACCCGCTCGGGTAAAATCATGCGCCGGATTCTGCGCAAAATTGCCGAAGGCGACACCAGTAATCTGGGCGACACCACTACGTTACTTGACCCCTCGGTAGTGGATGAAATTAAAGCCGGGGTAATTTAAAGCTTTTGAAAATAGAATACGTAGTAACGCCGGACAGAAACGCCCGGCGTTTTTTGTCAGGTCAAATTGATTTAAAATGCTCATTTTTTTGTTGCAATAGGAGAAGCGGCCCGGCGTTTAATACGTCCGAATTATCCATAGGCACTGACCGCGGCCTTACCACCAACAAATCTATGAAACTACTCTACAGTTATTTACGGCGCTATTGGGGCCTGCTGGCACTCGCGCTGCTTCTGGCAGCGATCAACCAGATTTTCTCACTGCTCGATCCGTACATTTTCCGGAAAATCATTGACCAGTACGTAGTAAAGCCGGGCGGAAGCCTGCGAACCATCGACTTCTGGGGATTTCTGAAAAATGGCGCTGGTCTGCTGATTTTACAAGCCCTGGGCGTAGCGATGGTAAGTCGGATTGCCAAGAATTTTCAGGATTACTACGTCAATGTGATTACCCAGCGGCTCGGTGCCCGACTCTATACCGATGGGCTTCGTCATTCGCTCGATTTGCCGTATCAGGTTTTTGAAGATCAGCGTTCGGGCGAGACACTGGGCAAGTTGCAGAAGGTACGGACCGATGTTGAAAAGCTGATCCAATCATTTGTGAATGTGCTCTTTACGTCAGTCGTTGGGATCATATTTGTCATGTGGTATGCCGCTACGGTCTATTGGCCCATTGCTCCGGCTTATTTTCTGACTATTCCGCTGTTGGGATTCGTGAGTTCGCTGCTGAGCAAAAAAATCAAGACCGTCCAGAAAACGATCGTGGCCGAAACGACCGCACTGGCTGGTTCAACGACGGAGAGTTTACGGAATATCGAGCTGGTAAAAAGTCTGGGGCTGGCCCAACAGGAAACCGAACGGCTGAACGCGACGACGGATAAAATTCTGAAGCTCGAACTCAAAAAAGTGCGTTACATCCGGTCGCTGTCGTTTGTGCAGGGTACGTTCGTGAACCTGCTACGTAACGCGATCATGCTACTCATGCTGTTTCTGGTGGTACAGGGCAAAATTACGGTCGGTGAGTTTTTCTCGCTGTTTATTTACTCCTTCGCCATATTCGGACCGTTGCAGGAACTAGGCAATATCATCAACGTATATCGGGAAACGGAAGCGTCGCTGGCTAACTTTCAGCAAATTCTGGATACGCCCCGCGACGTTAAACCAGCGCTCCCACAACCGGTTAAGTCTCTCCAAACACTGGCTTTTGAGAATGTTCACTTCAAACATCTCACTGCCGAAAAACCTGCCCTGGACGGGATTTCGTTTGATGCCGAAGTTGGTGAAACCATTGCGTTTGTTGGCCCCAGCGGATCAGGGAAAACTACGCTCGTAAAGCTGCTCGTTGGTCTGTACAAGCCCCTGAGTGGTCAGATTTTATACAACGGCATTCCTGGAAATGAGGTAAACCTGGACGAGCTACGTGAACAAATTGGCTTCGTTACGCAGGATACGCAACTTTTTGCCGGAACCATCCGCGAAAACCTACGCTTCGTAGCGCCCAACGCTACGGACGAGGAATGCATGAAAGCGCTGCATCAGGCAGCCGCCGACTCATTACTGGCCCGTGCTCCGCAGGGACTTGATACAGTCATTGGCGAAGGGGGTGTAAAAGTATCCGGTGGCGAAAAACAGCGATTGAGCATTGCTCGCGCGCTGCTCCGCAAACCGGCTCTGCTGGTATTCGACGAAGCAACCTCCGCCCTGGATTCATTGACTGAAGAGGAAATTGGCCGAACAGTACGTGATTTATCCGGTTCACGCCGACACATTACGATCCTGATTGCGCACCGCCTGAGCACGATTCTTCATGCTGACCGGATTTTTGTGCTGGAGCAGGGACACGTAGTAGAGCAGGGTCGTCATGAGGAGCTATTGGCGCAAAAAGGATTGTACTACGCGATGTGGCGCCAGCAGATCGGCGAACGTAAAGAATTAGTGACTGCCTGATTAATAAACGAAACAAGAAAGCCGATCCATCCAGATCGGCTTTCTTGTTTCGTTTAGTATGGACTATTCTTCCAAAATATCAGCCAGTACGGTTTCAAACCCAACCAGTACGTCCTCACCCAACAATTTTTCGGTAAAAGCCTTCGTTTCAACAGGTTTTTCAGGCCGATAGATTTAGGTTAGCTTTTCATTGGGCGAAACCAACCACGCTAGTCGAACACCATTGAGCAGCCATTTTTCCATTTTTACTTTAACCGCTTCCAGGTTATCTGAATCGCTGAGCAGTTCCAGCACAAAGTCGGGTGCCAGATATGGAAACGAATGTTTCTCTTTTTTACTTAGTGCATCCCACCGCTCACGCCGAATCCAGGCTACGTCGGGTGCCCGCATTGATTTGTCTTTCAGAAAGAATCCACCGCTCGAGTCGAAGACTTTGCCAGCTTTGGCTTTTCGCTTCCAAATTCCTATTTCAGTATTTAATTCGCTGTTGTTGGAACTCGTTAATAAATGAGTTGGAGACATGTCGATGTATAAGGTGCCGTTTTCGTCACGCTCCACGTTCAGTTCGGGATTAACCAGGCAGAATCGGACTAATTCTTCATCGGTGAAGCGGTCAAGTTGGGGAATATTCAGAGGCAATTGCATAATCGAGTATGTCTTCAGCTACTAGCAAATCTACTGAATCACGTAACAGCATCAAAGTAGGTAGCTTCCACGTTCGTAGATGTGGCTTCCATGATCTATTATCACCAGCAAGGCCTGAAAGCGGTTTATTTGATAGACATTCAATCTCTTCAGAGTTAGTCCGTTGGCCGCTACGTTACTTATCTTACAGCAATCGACCCATGTGCTCACTTTACAAAAAACTTTTTTCATAAAAAATTAGTTGATATATCAACAAGACATTACATTTGCGCCATGGTTATCGACAAAGAAGCAGAACTACGGGAGAAAATATCGGGGCGGATGGGTAAGCTGTCCATCTTTACAATTACCCATGTGGGTCATTTGATGGGTAAAAAAGCAAACCGGGAACTGATCCGGTCGGGCTTTAGCCTCCAGCTTGAGCAACTGCCGATTCTGTTTACGATCTACTTTTCAGGCGATGATTTGCTGTCGCAGCAGGAGATTGCTAACCTGCTTCATAAGGATAAATCAGGCATTCAACGCTCTATACGTACACTCGAACGGGATGGCTATTTACGTATCGTACCCGATGAGGTTGATCGACGCAAAAATCTGGTCAAATTAACTCCGGCTGGTCAGCTGGTTATTGAGAAGGTTATTCAAACCGCCGAAGGGATCGACAAACAGGTAACCGACCAGTTGCCAGCAGAAGAACTCGCTTCCTTTATGGCGACGTTGCGGAAAATTTCCACCCTATTAGATAAATAACTTTTTTTATTCAACTAGTTGATATATCTACTGTAGACACGTCAACTTAATTTCACTTATGAAACATAAAATTGCACTGGGCTTATTATTTCTGCTGGCACAAAGTGGCTGGGCCCAGTCAACGAACAGCTTTCGGCTAAAAGACTGTATCGACTACGGTCTGCAGCATTTTGGAACGGTACGTATCGCGCAGTATCAGGTTCAAACGGCGGATCAGCAGGCTCGGCAGGCTTTAGGGCAGTACTTACCTCAGATATCAGCAACGGGAACAGCTACAAACAATATTAAGCTGCAAAGGAGCGTCATTCCGGCAGGAGTTTTTGGGCCTGAACCACAAGTATTTATTATTGGGCAGAAATACCAGACCAACCTGACCGCACAGGCTTCCCAAACGATTTATGATCGGTCGCTGCTATTGGGTATTAAAGCCAACAAGCCGAATCAGCAACTGGCCGAGTTGAATACTCGTCAAACCCGTGAGGATATTATTTATAATATCGCCAGCAATTACTATCAGGTGTTCATCGCTCAGCAGCAGATCGCACTGCTACGTGACAACCTGCAGCGGACGCAGCAAGTACTGAATATTCTGAAACTGCAACGCGACAACGGTGTTATTCAGCCCGTCGATTATACACGCACCGAAGTGAGTTACAATAGTACGCAATCGCAGTTGACGCTGGCGGAGAATGATTTGAACCTGGCTTACAATCGTCTGAAGTATCAGATGGGTTTACCAGACGATCAAAGTCTGGTCTTGGCCGACTCAACGCTGCTTACGCAGCTTCCCGTTGTTGAACAGACGCCATTTGACGCCCAAAGTCTGGTTTCGTTCCAGCAGGCGGCTACAAATCTGGAGCTGCAACGGCTACAACTGAAACGGATTCAGGCTGGTTATATACCCACGCTGAGCCTGACCGCTAACTATGGTACTGTCAATCTGGGTGCGCAGACAATTGATAAGCTATTCAGCAACTTTGTCGGTTTTGGCAGTTTTGGCCTGCGGCTGAGTATCCCTATTTTCGACGGTTTCCAACGCGATGCGCAGGTGAAACAGCAACGGCTTACCGTACTAACGCAGGAAGAACAGCAGCGCCTGAACGTAGCCGCTTACCGGCTTCAGTTCAACAACGCTCAGTCGCAGATTCAGAAAGCGCAGACCAACGTAACAAACGGCGACCGGAACGTAAAGCTGGCTCAGGAAGTCTACAACATCACTACGCTGCAGTACAAACAGGGCGTTAAGTCGCTGACCGACCTGGTCAATGCCGATACGTCATACCGCCAGTCGCAATCAGACTATATCAATTCCCTCATTAATCTGTATCAGGCACGTCTTGATCTCGAACAATCGAAGGGTACCTTACTTAATTTCTATAATCAACTCTAACCGGGCCGCCGGAGCGGTCGTTAGCAGGCAATACAACCAAAAGCCATGAAAAAGACAACCTTAATTATCATTACGTCCGCTATGGTCCTCGTTGCGCTGATCGGTTTTCGGCTGGCGTCGAACAAAGAGAAGATCGATGCGCAGAACAAACCGGTCGTCAATACAAACGTATCCATTCCGGTCACGACTACGCAAGTCGAAGAAGGTGCTGTTAGTCAGCAGCTTGTTAAAACCGGCAATCTGATTCCATTCCGCGAAGCTAACATTACGGCTACCACAGCGGGGAAAGTTACGCGGGTCAATTTTAACCTGGGCACGCAGGTGAGTCAGGGGCAAACGCTGGTTGAGCTGGATAACCAGCTTAAAGAACTTTCGCTTCAGGCTACGCAGCTTAACATCGACAAACTGAAGAAAGACGTAACGCGGTATAACACGCTTCTGGCCGGAAACGCTACGACGGAAATTCAGGTAAACGATACAAAATTCAATTACGAAAACGCAGTCAATCAGGCAGAACAAATCAAAAAGCAGATTCAGGATGCTAACGTAAAAGCGCCGATCAGCGGTCAGATTGTTCAGAAAGGCATCGAACCCGGTGTGTACATTACTGTCGGCAGTACGCTTGGCAAAGTCTTGGACGTAGCGCGGTTGAAAGTCAACGTACTGGTGAACGAAAGTGATGTGTATCAGCTCCGCAAAGGCCAGTCGGTGAAGGTTACTGCCGACGTATTTCCGGGCCGGACATTTAACGGACAGATTTCGTACATCGCACCGCAGGGTACCGACGAACACAATTACCCGGTCGAAATCACGATCAACAGCGCCGGTGGCCTGAAAGCCGGTACGTTCGTAAATGTTGATTTCTCGCAGAAGTCGAACCAGAAAGCTTTACAGATTCCACGTATTGCGTTAGTTGAAAGTATCAAGAATCCGTATGTCTATGTAGTAGAAAACAACGTAGCGCGTCAACGCAAAATCTCGGTTGGCCGCGACTTTGGTGATACCATCGAAGTACTGGGTGGGCTATCTGCTGGCGACGTAGTGGTTACGACGGGTCAACTGAACCTGAGCGAAGGCAAAAACGTGCAGATTACAAAGTAAATTGAACGTATCTACGGGCCGGACCACGTTCGGCTTTGGCCCGTGCGTGAGGATGAATGAGATACGGGCTTAGCCCATAGATACGATCTAAAAAACCAAGTCATGTCAATAACTGAGATAGCCATTAAACGGCCGTTACTGGTAACGACCATTTTCACCGTACTGATTTTGTTTGGTGTGCTTAGCTACCAGCAACTTTCGTACAATCTGCTGCCAAAATTTGAAGCCAACGTTATTAGCGTGGCTACTACGTACCGGGGCGCTTCGGCCGATGAGGTGGAAACGAACGTAACGAAACGGATTGAAGACGCGCTGTCGTCGCTGGAAGGGCTGGACCGCATGACAGCCACCTCGCAGGAAGGCGCTTCGATTGTGATCATCCAGTTGAAAAACGGCGTCGACGTAACGCTGGCGCAACAGGATGCACAACGGAAGCTTGAGCAGATCATCAACCTCTTACCGGATGATGTTGACCGCCCGATTCTCAATAAATTCTCGACGGACGAAATTCCGGTTCTGCGAATGGGCGTAACGGCAAACCTGTCGCCAACCAAGCTGTACGATCTGATTGACGACGAACTGAAACCACAGCTTTCGAACGTAGCGGGCGTTGGACAGGTGAACGTCATCGGCGGTAGCGAGCGCGAAATTCAGGTGAATGTGAATGCCGAAAAGTTACGCGGATACGGTGTTTCGATTGGTCAGGTTTCGCAGGCCATCAACGCGGCTAATACCAGCTACCCGGCCGGTCAGCTGGAAACGCGGAAATCGCAATATTCAATCCGTTTCGATGCTTCGGTCGAAACCACCAATCGGTTACGTAGCCTGGTTGTTGCCCGCCGGACGGATGGTAGTGAAGTGCAGTTGAAAGACGTAGCGGAAGTGGTGGATGCAACGGCTAAACCAACGGCCATCAACCACATCAATGCGCTGCCTTCCATTGGCGTACAGATTCAGAAACAATCGGACGCGAATGCGGTGTCGGTGAGTGAGTTAGTTCGGGCACGTATCGCTACGTTGGAAAAGCAGCACAGCGATGTTAAACTGAAATTCAACATTGCCTCCGACCAGTCGACCTATACGCTGGCTTCGGCCCATGCCGTAGTCGACGACCTCTTTCTGGCCGTGCTGATCGTGTCGGTTGTGATGCTGTTGTTCCTGCACAGTTTCCGGTCGTCGCTGTTCGTACTGGTTGCCTTGCCCTCCTCCATATTACCAACATTTGTGCTGATGTATTTATCGGGTTTCTCGCTCAACCTGATGACCCTAATGGCGCTTTCGCTGGTAGTCGGGATTCTGGTCGATGACTCTATTGTGGTTCTGGAAAATATTAACCGGCACCTCGAAATGGGCAAAGATCGGGTGAAGGCTGCGCTGGAAGGACGTAATGAAATCGGCTTCACCGCCCTAGCCATTACGTTGGTTGACGTTGTGGTGTTCGTACCGCTGGCCATGACAGGTGGCTTGATTGGCAATATTCTGCGGGAATTCTCGCTGGTTGTTGTGTTCTCAACGTTGATGAGCTTACTCGTTTCATTTACGCTAACGCCTTTGCTTGTTTCGCGTTTCGGAAAACAGGAAGCCCTGAATCCGAACTCGTTATGGGGTAAATTAAACCTCGGCTTCGAGCATCTGCTAGACCGTATTACAGCGGCTTATGGACGCATTTTAGAAACCGTACTGGGCCATAAACGCTGGGTTTTCCTGGCCGTTATTGCCTTGCTGATTGGCTCGATTGCCTTAGTTCCAACCGGTTTTATTGGCGCGGCCTTTATGCCGCAAAGCGATCAGGGCGAAATGAGCGTACAGTTGGAACTGGCGCCTACAGCCTCTATTTATCAGTCTAACGAAATATCGCAGCGGGCCGAGCAGATCATTATGAAGCACCCGGAAGTCACGAACGTTTTCACGAACGTCGGCTACACCAGCAGCGGTATTGCTACGTCCTCCAACAGTAACATCGTTGATCTGAACGTAAAGCTGATCGATAAAGACAAACGTACCGTATCGACTGACGATTTCGGGCAGATTCTGAAACGGGAAGTTGGGCAGATTCCGGGGGTGAAAGTGACCGTGAGTCCGGTCGGTATTGTAGGGGCATCGCAGGCACCGATTCAGATCGCGGTGAAAGGGACCAACATGACAACGATTCGTCAGGCCGCCACTCAGATCAGAAATGTGGTTACGTCGGTTCCGGGTACGCAGGATGTTAAGTTTTCGGTGAAAGATCCGAAGCCTGAAGTAACCGTTAGTCTGGACCGTGAAAAAATGGCACAGCTAGGTATCAGCGCATCGGACGTAGGGATCGCCTTACAGAATGCATTCCGTGGAAATGACCTGTCGAAATTCAAGCAGAACGGGAACGAATACGATATTCTGATCAGTCTGGACCGTTTCGACCGCACAAACCCGCAGGATGTCAGCCGCTTAACGTTTGTCAATAATCAGGGCAGAACTTTCGAACTGTCGCAGTTTGCGAAGGTGCAGGAACAAACCGGCGAAAGCGTTCTGGAACGTATCGACCGCCTTTCCTCAATCACAGTTAACTCGCAGGTTATTGGCCGTCCGGTGGGTACGGTGGGTGCCGACATTCAGGCGAAAGTGGCGAAACTACAGCTACCCGAAGGGATTTCGGTTCAGTACCTGGGTCAGTTACAACAGCAGGCCGATGCGTTCGGTAGTCTGGGCCTGGCCTTAGGCATTGCTATTCTGCTGGTGTACTTCATCATGGTGGCGCTCTACGAAAGTGTAGTTTATCCGTTCGTCGTGTTGTTCTCGATTCCGGTGGCCTTGATCGGTGCGTTGCTGGCGCTGGCTTTGTCGATGCAAAGCCTGACCGTGTTCTCCATTGTG
>NZ_JBMDWV010000342.1:0-15516 GCF_048594605.1 Spirosoma sp. | reverse complement strand
GAACAACGTATTTCTGTGGCGACAGTGGCTATGGCCCTCATTTCAAACATATTGGCGAACAGGCTACTTCCGATTCGGCGCTAGGGCCAATTAAACTGGCATTGCTGCCCATCGGTTCGTATCGTCCGACGTGGTTTATGGCACCCGTGCACGTATCACCTGCGGGGGCAGTGCAGGCTTTTCTGGATCTGAACGTGAATCAGGCCGTTGGTATTCACTTTGGTACGTTCCAGCAGGGCGACGATGGCCTGTTTGAGCCTGCCGACGATCTGCGAAAAGCGCTACGTGAGAAAAATATCCCTGAAGAACGATTCATTGTTCCTAAGGAAGGCCGCCCGCTGGTATTTAAGTAGTCAGATGGCCTTCTTTAGGAGTTAGTTTTCGGGGGACGTATCAATTCACGATCATGGGGTTTATTTTGACTGAAGCCTCCGCTTTATCGACCACAGGTACCGACGAGATAAACGGAAATTTGGTCGTTGTTACGTCGTTTTCGATAAAAAATGACCTCGGTACAGCAAATGTAGACGGTATGCCTCCCGATAGCGTATAAATAAAACTAAGGCTAAACGTAACTTCCTGAGTTGAGCCTACTGCCATCGGAAACGCCTGTGTTGATGAGATCACGGGTCTGGAATCGGACTGTAGCGGAAAATCGACGAACGCATAACTGAGTATATAGCCTGAAACAACGGGGAAAGATGGCGCATTCTGTCGGCGGACAACGGCCTTTACGTCGTAAGTCGCCGATCCGCCACCACCGCTAACAACATTTGTCTTTGCTTTGGCAAGTGATAACGTAACATTCGGACTGCCAGCCATTACTTCGCCTAGCGTAGACCCATCCTTCGCCAGAAAAACCAATTTCTCAATGGTAAATTCGCAGGGGTAGGGCCGATCCATGCCATTATTAAGCTTGCAGCTAACTACAGGCGGTGGGTCGGTATGATCAACACAGGCGACAGCAACTAAACTTATCAAAGCCATAGCCAGCAGGCGTCGGCTATACTGACGGATGAAGATCAGCAGTGGTATCATAAAACAAGGATGGATTTAGGAAGTGATATTGCCTTGAAGGTAAATACGTCGTAAAGAGTAACTCGGAATTATTGAGTAAACGGCAATAACAATCGACTGAGGGTCGTTTGGCGAGCTATATAGAAGGGCTCTGTCCCCTAAACTACATTAGAATATTATTTACTGCGGTAACGGCTGGTGGAAGGTTGGTTTCGTCCAACATCTCGCGCAGATCAATCTCAATAGTACGGCTCATAGACGTAATAGGCGTATCATTTGCCCCACCTTCAAATGGGTTTTCGCTGCTTTCGCCAACCTGTTCAAGGGTCATGAATACCCACGAAACCAATGCGCCAAACGGAACGGTTAGCCAGACGATGTGTTCACCCAGCTTATCGAATTCTTTCAGTAATCCAAACGGAACCAGCCAGACAAACAACCGCGTGAACATCTGACTGATCGTGGCAAACTGACGAGGATACGGGAAGTTTTTGATACGTTCGCACTTGCCCTGATGCTCATACAATTCTTTTAAAAGCAGCTCCAGCTCTACGTAGCGGTAATTGTCGATCCACTCTTGATCGGCCAGTTCACGAAATTGTTTGGATTGCTGAGCCAGTAGTTGCGTAGCCCGGTTTTTCTTACTCAGAATGTAATCGACCTCCTGAGTTGATAAAAACCTTTTGAGTTCATCGGCCAGATTGCTTTCGTGTTCAGGAATTGAATAGTGTTGCCTATACTCAATATTATAACCTTTCTGAAGATTCTCCCAGGCCCGCGGCTCACGTAACTGAAACCGTAGGGCCGTCAACCAGGCTATGTGTCGATAAATTAGTTGCTGATGCAAAGCTCCCGAATCGGCATCTGATGAAACCGGGTTCCGAATAAAGTCCCGGATCATGATTCCCAGCGTCCGGCTGCTGTTCACAATTCCGCCCCAAATCTGGCGCGCTTCCCAGGCGCGGGCATACGTAGCATTATTTCGGAAACCAACGATAAATGCCGTAGCTGTACCCAACAGCGCAATTGGCACCCAGGGAATACCAATCCAGTTTAAGCCAACGACCTCATAAAGAATTGTTACGCTCGTGTTAATAGCAAGCAGCCAATATATGTTTTGGCGGGTCCAGAGCAGAAATTCTTTTAAGGTATATCTTCTTCCGGCGTGCATAGATAACGTAGTGAATGGGTTAATGTAAACTTTCTGGCAAAGTTGTAGAATTAACCGCATTTAAGGAAAATCATCCGCCGGAGTGAGCATCATCCGGCTTCTGGTTATCAGGAGGATAGGTTTTTCTCGTAGGCTAGAAAGCGTAATCCGGGCCGAAAGCCAAGTGAGATTTCTCCGGCATATATATAGCCTAGTTTCGGGAAAAGCTTCTGAGTTGCCTGGTTCTCAGAATTGGTGTCGATCCGTAAGAAAGTGATGCCGCGCTCAAGGGCAATCTTCTCTGCCTGATTTAACAAAGCAGCCGCTACACCTTGCCCACGAAAAGCGGGGTCGACAGCCAGGCGATGCGTTACAATGGCGCGCTGATTCAGATCAAAACCGACCTGTGCATATTCGGGCTCCTGATCCTCGGTTAAAGCGGCTACGCCCGCAATCTGGCCATCAATGTCGGCTACCCAGAGTTGCCGGTTGGCGATGTCCTGACTAAAAACGGTTTCGTTCGGATAATGATCGTCCCACTGGAAATTTCCGGCTTCGCGCATGAGTGGGATGATACGTTTAAGGAGATCAAGCAAAGCCGAAATATCAGCGGGAGTAGCAAGACGGATGGTCATTAATCAATTCAAAGATCAGGACTTAAACAGAATCATTTACCTTCTTTCAGCATCTCCACCACGAGCGCTAGTTCATTTACAGTAGCTTCAGAATCGCCTGAATAGCCCACATGCCGATACCGTACCCGACCGTCAGGGCCAATAACAACTTTGGTTGGGATACCCTGCACTTTATAGGCTCTGGCTACCCGTTGCTGGTCATCAATAGGCACGACAAACGGATAAGGGTGCTTACTCATAAAATCATACACGCGCTGGAGTGGCCCTCCTTCCCGGGTGTTGACAAACAAAAATCGTACGTTCGAGTCATTCTGAAATTTTGCTTGTGCCTGTTGCATGGCTGGAAATGAAGCCACACAAGGTACGCACCAGGTAGCCCAGAAATCGAGCACCACGACTTTGCCCTTTAACGCCGATGAGGATATTGTCCGGCCTTTCAAATCAGTCATGGAGAAAGATGGCGCCGGTTCGTTGACGAACCGCTTGCTGAGCTCGTCGCGCTGGTCGGCACGAATATCGGCTTCCAGATCGGCAAGGTAAGCGTCTGCTTTGGCCTCACTCTGACCCGGTTGTTTGGCGTACCAGTTACGTAGTGCATTCTTAAGCGTGGTTGTCGCTTTTTCGACCTGAATGGCTTCTTCGATATACGGGCGGGCATCGGCCGCATGATTGGTACGTAACGCGCAAAGAAAATAACGCTCGTTGGTCATCGGATCGCTATCTTCCACAAGATCAGGGTTTATCGCTTCCTTATACGCTGCGTAGGCTTCTGCATTTTTTTCCTGCTGCGCCAGCGTTCGGGCGTAAGTAGCCATCAGCAGTCGGTAACGAGTCTGTTTTTCGGTTTCCCAGTCTCCTTTAAAATCCTGCGGCTTAGCCTGGCTTTTTAGTATGTTAATACCGCGTTGCGCTAGTTGCTGAGCTTCGGGTAGCGAGCGCCGTTCTTCAGCCAGCAGATTCGCCATTGAATTAAGCATCAAGGGATCCGGTTGAGCGGCCTGTGGTTGCTCAAGAAAAGTGAGCAACCCTTTAATGTCATTATTTTTAAAATACGCGTCCGTCATCATGACGGTCAGAGCGGGTAGATAACTTGAGTTGGGGAATTCTTTCAGGAACGCCTGGTAAGCTGTCTTTTTACGATTCCAGTCGGTTTCGTTACGGATGCTCATGGAACGATCTTTCTGCGCCAGCGAACCCGCCGGATCAACTGTTTTCTGACGCTCACGTAACGCATTGGCTTTGGGGAAATCGCCCATGCTTTCGTACAACTGAACACCTGCGGCAATCTCGGCGGCCGTTGGTGCCTGACGTGATGCCAGATAGGATTCAATGCCCGCTTTTACTTTAGGCCCGTAGCCCGGCTTTCGCTGCTTGATCTGTGCAGCCAGATAATCGGACCAATACAACGGACGGAGGTCTGGATTTTGCCTCAGCTCGCGTTCGTAAAGTCCTACTACGTGATTTGGATCGGGTCTACTCCCGACATCATACAGAAACTGGGTCCGGGTAAATATAGAGGCTTGTCCGCCAGAAGCGTGGGGGGAAGCTTTGCCGGTTGCATCATGAATAAGAATCGGACAAAGGTCTATTTTCTGGGGTAAAGTATTTGTTTTCACCAGCAGCAGGGTACCCGCAACATCTTTTTGGGCAGGTGGTAATTGCCCTACGTAGTCGTTTCCCTGACGAACCAGCCTGATGGTTGTAGGCCGACTAATTTGCATTGCCGTAGGAGCACCGTATCGAACGTAACGACCTTCAATAATACTGTCTTTAACTACTGCCGTTGAAGGTGGAGTATAGGTAAACGAAACGGCCTGCCCCAACTGTGGTTTCTCCGGAGAAACGCAAAACTGTGCTGTAGCCGGTAAGCTTACAGTGAATGAAAGAAGCAGATAGAGATAAGGCTTATGGCGCATAATTAAACGTTCGATGAGTGGCAGCTAAACGGCTACCGGTTCTGCTTTTACGACGGGTTTCGATACGGCCCATAAACCCAGGAAGGTAAATAAGCCATTGAGTAATAACCGCTCGAAACCAAACTGATAACCACCAAACCAGGCTGCTGAGTTTTCGTTAACAATGTACGTTAAAATGGGGGAGGCAATGCAAATCCAGGGCACGTAGCGGTCCATAACCGGACGTTTGCTGAAGATGCCGAAGGCATACAGGCCCAGCAGTGGTCCATACGTATAGCCTGCAATATCGAACACCGCCGTGATTACTTCCTTACTGTTCAACTGTCTGAAAATGATGATTACTACGTAGAACAGCAACGAAAACCCAATATGAACGATGTGTTTGATGCGCGAACGCTCGGCTTCGGGGCGTTTCTCTACGTTCATAAAATCTACGCAGAAGGAGGTCGTCAGCGCGGTTAGGGCAGAGTCTGCACTGGCATATGTAGCCGCAGTAATTCCCAGCAGAAATGTAATTCCAACAACTAAACCGAGGTGATTCAGGGCCAGTGTTGGGTACAAATCGTCGGTGCGGGCGGGAATTTCAATGCCTTCGCGTTGTGCAAAAGCGTAGAGAAGGACACCTAATGAAAGAAATAGAAAATTAACGATCACCAACGTAACGGTAAACCAGAACATGTTTTTCTGGGCTTCGCCGATGTTTTTGCAGGTCAGGTTTTTCTGCATCAAGTCCTGATCCAGCCCGGTCATGACAATAGCGATGAAAGCTCCGGAAATAAACTGTTTGAAAAAATACTTGGAATCGTTGCCCTCCCAAAAGAAAATCTGCGACATCGGACTGTTCTGCACCGTATCCACCAAGCCACCGAACGATAGGTTTAACTCCTTCGATATCAGAATAATCGTCAGGATAACAGCCGTAATTAAAAACAGCGTCTGGAGCGTATCGGTCACGATAATGGTTTTGACACCCCCTTTAAATGTATAAATCCAGATTAACCCAATCGTGATGAGAACCGAAACCTCGAACGGGATGCCCAGCGGAGTGAACAGCGCGATCTGCAACACACCAGCCGCTACGTATAATCGAACGGCCGAACCGACGCTACGTGAGAGCAGAAAGAAACCCGCTCCCGTTTTGTACGACCAGAATCCAAACCGTTTTTCCAGGTACCCGTAAATTGAAATCAAATTCAGTCGGTAATACAACGGCATCAACACCGAGCCAATAACGATATACCCGATAATATAGCCCAGCACGACCTGGAAATACGAAAAACCGATCTTCCCCACCGCACCCGGAACGGAAATAAACGTAACGCCAGACAGCGACGTACCAATCATTCCGAACGCCACTAACCACCAGGGTGACTGTCGGTTAGCGGTAAAGAACGTATTGGTGTCAGCGCCCCGGGCGGTGTAGAATGAGACGGCAATCAGCATCCCAAAATAAGCAATCAAAATAACTAGAGCGAGGGTGGTATTCATGAGTTACAACGCAACGTTTCAGGCCAAATCAGGGCGAAAACGCCGATTTGTGTTTCTGTACTGTTGCAAGTTACGGCAAAAAAACAAACGGCGACCCTAATCTGGATCGCCTGCCTTTATCAAATAGAATAGACTTTACTTTTATAGCGTTCCGGTCCCTAAACCCGTAAATCCCCTGAAGTGGACTTTGTCTGAGTGTAAACAAAGTCCACTTCAGGGGATTTACGGGTTTAGGCCGATTATTAATCTGCCTTTATCCGATAGCCAGCTTGTGCTCAAACGGCGTGACTCCAGTCAGGTAAACGTGTAAACCGGGCGTTCGCAGAGAGCCAAAATGGGTAGAGTAGAGTTCACCTTCGAGACCTGTAAGTTTAGTGTGTTTGAACACCCCCGGCCCGAATTTTATGGAATCGTTTCCGAACGTATATATGCCTGATCCTCCTTCTAAGGCGTAATTTTCCGCAGCGCCTTCTACTTTTCTGACGCCGGTAAGATTACCACCTTCTTTGAAGCAAAGCTCGATGGTTACGTGTACGCCTTCGATTGCCTTTACCGTGAATGTCAGCTCGTTCGTGCCTTCTTTTTCGGCGACGCTGACGGTTACGTCCAGGGTTTTTACATTGCTCTGCGGCCGGTGCTCAAAATCCATTTTGTTCCAGAACCGCCCGTCTGTGCTCGGCGAAAGTTTATAATCACCATCGGCTTTTTTGAATTTAGCGGGCAGAGGCTGATAGTACGGCGCGTTAAAGGTTTGGTGGAGAACGTAGCGGCCGCCCGAATACGTAACGCCCTGGCTATGAAAATAGCCCGTATTGAAAAAATCCGTGGAAAGGCGCATGTACTTCAGGATGGCCTCACCTTTGCGGTAAGCGAAGAAATTTGGACTGTTTGACCGCCCCGACGCAATGATGATCGGAAAATCATTTCCACCGAATATTGTGGTCGCTGTGTTGTTACGTCGAATGCGGACGAGGTTGGTTGTTTCAAAGAATTTTTCGAACGTAACGGGGGGCGTTTTGGGCGATGGAAGCGGTTTTTTATACAGTGGCTCTTCTAAAAACGTGACCAGCAAATCATTCAGAATACGCGCGTCAAAACCGCTAAGCGTTTCGATGTATTTGGCAATAGCCGCAAACTCCGGATTGTTGTCGCGAATGGCCAGGTAATAGTACGCGTGGTAAAAATTCAGGATGCTGATGGGCGCGTATTGATCCTGTCGGCGCGAATCAACCGTCACCAACTCGCCATTAGGTTCGGCATGGAAATACACCAGACGCAGGTTTTTACGGGCGGGTTCAAACAAATCGGGCATGGGTAACAAGCGGCCCATTGTCACCAGCGCCGAGTCGATTACCGCCGAGTAATTCATGCTACGTTCCAGAAAATTTCCGTCGACATCACAAAAAACGCCTTCCGAAAGCCACTCCCGAATTCGCCTGACGTAGAGCGGGTTTGGATACAACGCATTAATTTTCGACAAAGCAGCCGAAACCACCCAACGGTGATTCGGTGTATGAACGCCACCCGTCCGAAGCCCTTCACCGGCTTTCACGACGAACGTTTTGAGCAGATCCTTGACTTCATTAAGTGAGGGCGTAGTGTTCGTTTTCAGAATGGTTCCGGCAGCGCAAAGCGGCTCTAAGATAAACGCCGTATCGGGGGGCGACGCCAAATTTCCAAAATCAAGGGTGCCGTCGTCGTGCTGTGCCTTGACCAGAAAACGGGCAATTTTTGTCAGGTACGGGATTAGCTCCTGCTTCTGGTAGTATTGAGAAGTTGGTTCGCAAAAGGCGGCTGTTAGGTTCGCCAGGTCATAGCCCAGGCGTCTGCGAATTTCCGTTACGTCACCGGCCAGCGTTTGCATTAGCCTGGCAACTTCTTCAGAATTGGCACGTACTATTTTTTTATAGAAATCATCGTCAGCCCTTTTTTCGGCCAATGCTTTTACCAGAAAAGGCGGGGACGCAGCAAGTGTGGCCATTCCAACGCATTGACCAATGAATGATTTTCTTGAGATGTTTTCCATAGGGTATTGAGATAGATCCCTACAATCGGCCTAACCCCTAAATCCCCTGAAGGGGACTTTTTTAGCAAATGAGCAAAGTCCCCTTCAGGGGATTTATGGGTTAGGCCGATTGTAGGGGTTTTATGATCTATTAAGATGACTGGAGTCATTATACTACGTCTTCAAACTGGTCATAAAAACATAATGTAACTCTAGCAATAAATGGCAAGTGATATGTTTTATAGGGCGTCTTCTCAACTGTTCGAAAAGGCGAAAAAGCTTCGGGAAACCATGACGCCTGCTGAGTTGATCCTATGGGATTGCTTGCGGAACAGCAAGCTTAGTGGCTTTCGCTTCAAAGCACAACATCCAATTAAGTATTTTATCGCGGACTTCTATTGTCACGCAGCTCGGTTAGTAATCGAGCTTGATGGGAGCGTACATGACTCCCTTGATCAGCAAGAGTATGATACCAACCGAACCTATGTCCTCGAAGAATTTGGCCTGACTGTTATCAGATTCCGAAACGAAGAAGTTATGCATAACCTTACAACGGTATTAAGCGAAATTGCTGAGCATTTGCCAAAGACCAAAAGCCCCTAAATCCCCAAAAGGGGGACTTTTTTCGAGTGCTAGCAAAGTCCCCTTTAGGGGATTTAGGGGTTTCAGACCTATCCCTGAAAGCCTCGCCCTGAATGGAACTTTGTCTACGAACGAGCCAAGTCTCCTTTAGGGGATTTAGGGGTTTTACACTTCAGGGGTTCTATCAATATCCCGGATTCTGAGTCAGGGCTGAGTTGACGGTGAAGGCTCCTGTTGGAATGGGGAAAATGCGATGGTTGACGTCTGCATCCTTTTTGAATCCCCATTTCCCTTCGTATTTCCCAAAGCGGATCATGTCGTTGCGATGCCAGGTTTCCCAGGCAAATTCCCGGCAGCGCTCGGCGTAGAGCGTCTCCAGCGTAACGCTGCTTAGGGCGGCCGATGTAGTACGATTGGCACGCAATTGATTCACCAGCGAGATTGCCGTTTGACCTTGTGTTGGGGTACCACCCCGCAAAATCGCTTCGGCCTTCATCAGCAGAATATCCGAATACCGGAAAACCGGTACGTCGTTGTTCTGGTTGCGCGACGTCGATGAAGCATCGGGATAGAACTTAATGTTACGATAGCCCATGTTCCAGGCGATCTCATCATTTCCCAGATCGAACGTAGCAACGTCCTGCCGAAGCACAATTTCCGGGGTCAGATTAACCTGATACGTATAGGCAGCTCCTCCATCCGAACCAGTGTAGAACTGATCGTATCCCTTCTTGGTGGTGGTTACTGTAACAGGTGTTACGCCATCGTTCATATACTGCAGCCCTTTGAGCCATTGCCCGTTTCGGATATCGTTCGGGTCGTCGAAGTTGGCGTAAAACTCAGGCAGTGTACTACGAGGGGCACTGGGCGTGAAAGGCAGACCGAACTTCTTGATTTCCGAACGGGGTACGTCGTAGCGGGCATGGTACATAAAACCGTTCGTACCTGGCATAGAACCGGCAGCCGGGTCATAAGGAATGGCAAAAATGAATTCCCGAGTTGTTGGACCATTCGTCGGATAAAACATCTGGAGATACGATGCGCGGGGTTCCAGCGAGTACAGGCCAGAATTGATCACACTGTCGCAGGCAACAACGCAATCATTATAGCGTTGCGTGCCGGTGTAATATTCAGCATTCAGGTACATCTTGGCTAACAGCGCAAACCCCGTAAATTTATTAGCCCGCCCGTAAACGGATTGCCCCGTAGCCCGGCTCAGATTGGGTAAAGCGGCTTTAACTTCCTTTTCGATAAAGCTGAACACCTGCGCCCGTGGCACATTTGGATGGGGAGTGAAATCACCATAGGTCGTATCAATCGGTACGTTGCCGTACAGATCCATCATCATAAAATAAGCCAGCGCCCGTACCATTTTCAGCTCGGCCAGGTTGGTTGGTTTTGCCGCCGAAGAAGCCGGAATGGTCTTGTCCAGAATGGACAAGGCCTGGTTAGTGGTGCCGATAACGGTAGATAACCAGTTCCATGCACTGTTCGTAGCACCGTGGTCTTTCGTCCAGTTGTGGTAGTGCAGCATCAAATAGCCCTGGTTGTCATACCAGTTGCCGCCCCGCGCTGGCAGAATAGCTTCGTCGGTGCTTAGGGATTGCATAAACCAGTAGTCCAGCGAGAAATTGCCCCGCAAAGCCGCATAGGGCGGCCCCGACGCCTGAATAAACTGGCTTGAATTCTGGGGGAAAATATCGGGAGTGAGCTGTGTACTGACCGGTACGTTTATGTCGTGGCAGGCCGTTGTCAGGTAGATAAATAGTATCAGCAGCGAGCCAGCAGGGAGTATCTTTTTCATTGTCTTTTTGGCTAGGGTTATTAAAATGATACGTTGACACCAACCAGAATGGTCCGGGTTTTTGGGTAGAAATTATTCGAGTCTACCCCCGGGGCAATGCCCCCCTGATTCACTTCGGGATCAATGCCTTTATAGTTGGTGATGACAAACGCGTTATTCACCGACGCATACACTCGGAGCGCCTTCACGTACTGACCCGTATTCTTCACATTATACCCGAGTGTTGCATTGTCCAGACGAACGTAGCTGCCGTCCTCGATAAAGCGGCTGGAATATTTGTACGAGTTTACATCGGCGGCTGTCTCGCTCGCTACGTCCACCAGAATGTTGGTGAACTGGGCCGTGCTGGGTCGGAACAGATCCGCGCGGGTAGCATTGAAAATTTTGTTGCCGAATACACCCCGGAAAAATACGTTCAGGTCGAAGTTTTTGTAGCGTAACGTATTGGTCCAGCCCGCCAGTAATTTGGGCTGAGGGCTGCCCAAGTATTTATAATCGGCGCCAATAACGGGTGTTGTAGTCAGGTTTCCGTTGCGATCCAGATACTGCGACACACCTTTGTCGTTTTTACCCGCGTATTCAAGCGTAAAAAACTGGCCCAGTGGCTTTCCGGCTTTCAAAATTTGCAACGTACTGCCTGTCTGTCCATTGCCCTCCGGCTGCGTCGTACGAACCGAGTCGCCCCCGACAAACAGTGGATTTGTCAAGCTGCTGATTTTGTTGGTGTTATGCGCCAGATTGAGGCCTGTTGTCCAGCTAAAGTTAGTTGTCCGAACAGGCGTAGCACTCAGGCTCACTTCCACGCCTTTATTGCTCATGTTGCCGCCGTTGGCAATGATGCTGCCCGCTGGTACAAGCACGGGATTGACCCGATACGAATAAATCATACCCGTTGTTTCCTTGTTGTACCACTCTAACGTACCGCTCAGTTTTCCTTTGAGGACTGTGAAATCCAGGCCAATGTTGGCCGTTGCGGTTTTTTCCCAGCGCAGATCAGGGTTAGCCGCCTGCGTAGGGCCGTAAGCTGCCGTTTGTACGCCATTGTAATAATACGTACCGAGGCTTCCCGAAATGACTTGGGCGGTATAGGCATTGAAGCCCGACGAGTTTCCCGTAACGCCGTAGCTGGCTCGCAGTTTGAGGTCATTAAACAGGTTTTGATTTTGCATAAAACCTTCCTGATTGACGCGCCAGGCTATACTACCCGCCGGGAAATAGCCCCACTGGTTATTCGTGCCAAACACGGAGCTGCCATCCCGCCGAATCGATCCCTGAAGTAGGTATTTGTCTTTGTAGTTATAGTTCAGACGGGCGAAATCTGAAATTAAGCGTGTTTCCTGATAGACGCCATCGGCTCCGAAATTGATCCGGTAGGAGGACACCGCATACGGATTGCTGAGGACAAAATTGTTGTAGCCAATGTTATCGACCGGGAAATTCGTGCTTGATGTCTGGAAACCGTCACCCGCAACCGTCCCCTGCCAGGAATAGCCAAGCACTGCATTGATGGTGTGATCACCGAATGATTTGTCCCAGGTAAGGAAAGTCTCCAGAACGCTACGTGTAGTCTGGTACGTATTACGCAAGGCAGATCCGTTCGTACCGAAATTCACCAGCGTATGCACAGCCGGTGGATCGGGATTATTATAAAAATTAGCACTGTTGTATTGTGTATAATAACTACCGTAGGCTTCGCCGTGCAGGGACGTATTGTTCTGGTAGGACAGGTTCAGATCATATGATAAACCGAATGGTAGTTGCGCATGAGCGGTGAACGAGCCAACCAGGTTATTGTATTTCGTATTGTCCTTCGCATTATTGATCATAGCCACCGGGTTGAAATAGCCCGTATTCTGAAAGTTTTCAAAATAGGTGCCATCCGGATTCGTCACCGGTGATACGGGCAGGTGATTGATCATCTGCAACAGGACGTTATTGCGCATGGGCGTATTGTTGGCGTTGCTGTTTGAGTTCGTTACGTTCAAGCCAAATCTGACCTTGTCGTTAAACGCGTATTGCTCAACAGCCAGCCGGGCAATTACCCGTTGCAGCGAACTGCCCAGCAGTATTCCTTGCTTATCCAGATAGTTGATGCTGGCGCTGTAGGTGCTGTGCTCAGTGCCGCCACTAATCGACAGATTGTGGTTATGCGAGGTTGCCGAACTTTTTTGAACGGCATCCTGCCAGTTGGTATTAGCACCTTTGTCATCGATAGGCGAGAACGACTGCCCATTTTTCGTAAGAAAATCCCGTAGCTGGGTGGCATCCATCATATCTAATTTGCTGGAAACGGTTTCGAAACCGACGTAGCCGCTGTAGCCGATCTGCATCTGACCTTTCTTGCCTCGCTTCGTGGTCACCATAATGACGCCGTTTGCTGCGCGGTTTCCATAAATAGCCGTAGCAGCCGCATCTTTAAGTACGTCAATCGACGCAATGTCGTCAGGGGCAATAATCGAAATATCCGCACCGGGTACGCCGTCAATGACGTAGAAAGGTCCCTGCGAACTGTTGATAGTCGATGCACCCCGCAGCACCACCGCAGCCGGAGCGTTGGGGTCGCCATTCGCCGAAATGTTCAAACCCGGTACTTTCCCTTGCAACAACTGGCCGACATCGCTGATGGCTCCCCGGTTCAGTTCTTCGGGTTTGATGGTGCTGATGGCACTGGTCAGATTCCGGCGTGATTGCGTACCATAACCCACAACGACAACTTCGTTTAGCGATTTGTTATCCGGCAATAATTGCACATCCAGCGTAGTACGATTACCCACTGGTATTTCCTGACTGGCGTAGCCAACAAAGCTAAAAACCAGTACCGCTTCGCCATTGGGGATATTCAGTTGATAACGGCCTTCGCCATCTGTATTTGTACCGCGTATGGCACCCTTTACCACAATGTTAACCCCCGGAAGTGCTTCACCTTTTTCGCCCGTTACGCGCCCACTCACCCGAATATCGGCAACGGACGTAGCGGGTAACGTAGCCGCCAGTGGCTGAATCGTTGAGACGTTGCTTTCTGTGGTGGGCAGTAAAACCGCTTCCGACGAACTGGCGCTGGCCGATAGACGATTGTCCTTCACCGGCGCTTTAATAACGTAGTAGGACTGGCCGTTAATTTTTTTAACGGTTAATCCGTGCGGTTTCAGCAGGGTTTGAAGCTGTTTCTCCAGATTGTTCGAACGTAACCGCGTGTCGGCCGGAACAGTGATTCCCTGCACCGTTGTTTCTTCAAACAAAATACTGATTTGATGCTGGCGGCTCAGTTCAGTCAGTACGTCTTTTAATTTCTGATTTTCCGTAGGAAGCCTTTGAGTCGGGGTCGATTCTTTTCTCTGGTGATGAGCCAAAGCGATCGATTGCGCCAGTGCCAGTTGATGACATAGCAAACCGAACAGGATCATCCCCATTTTGGGTAGCTGTAATCGCAACATTGTTCGTAGGTTAGTTAAAAGTTCGTAATTCAATATGCTGGCGGGTTTTTACTACGTTCAGGTTTAGCAGTTCGGTCAGAATCTGAAGCAGATCGTCCGCTTTCTCCGCTTTAAAATTGCCCGCAATACGCCGTTGAGCGAGTGCCGAGTCCGGAACGACGACCTCCAGCCCAAACCGCTCCTGAATCTGCTCGGCGATTTCGGCCAGCGACGTATTGTCGAAATAAAACCAGTGATCTTTCCAGGCCAGATAAGGCCGGGCCGGTACGGTTTGCGTCAGTTGATAATGTCCTGAATTGGCTACCGTTACTACGTTACCGGGCTTCATGTACAACTGCTGTCCCTTTGGTAAGGCGAGCTTCACTTTTCCCTTGTTAAGAAAAACGCGTTTTCCTCGTTCGCGGGCGTAAACCACAAATTCCGTTCCCAGCACTTCAACCTGGAAGTCATCATCTGTTCGCACAATAAAGCGCTGATTGGTAGGGGTGTGGGTTACGGTAAATGCGCCTTCGCCTTCCAGAAAGACCTCGCGGTTGTCGCTGCCAAATCCGAACCGGGGCACACGTAGCACGGAGTTCGCATTCAGCGTCACTGATGTGCCATCATCGAGCTGATACGTAGCGGTCTGTCCGTAGGGGGTTTTGTAAGACTTATACAAAAGTTGTGTGCGAAACAGCAATGCACTGGCCATACTCACCAGAACGACTGAAGCAGCAATGCTCCAACCTCGCCACGGGAATGTCCAGCCTGTTGGTTCCGTCGTTCGCTTGGGGCCACTCAACCGGGGATGCGCATCCAGCAATACAGGTTCAAATGCATCCCAGGCTCTCTCAACATCCAGTGGAAATTGCGGGCGCTGGCTTTCCCATTCGTCCAGGTATTGAAAATAAGTTTCCTGGTTGGCTTCGTCGGCTAGCCAGGCTTCGAGAGATTTCCGCTGAATGGCTGTCGCTTTTCCGTCAAAAAAATCAAAAACAATAGCTCTTATAAGCGATGGGTTCATACCTAATTCATCGTTTGTTGGGTAGATAAGCAGCGGAAGTGGCTACACGTAGATGTAAAGTAATCCTGCTGAAAGCCAGAGCGTTATTGTGATAAACCACTCCGCTTTTAATTCCTGTCGTAATTTGCTCAGTGCCCGAATCAGCAGTTTCTCGACGGCGCTGCTACTGATCTGCATATCCTGCGCGATCTCGGCGTATTTCCTGCCTTCGATTCGGCTCAGCAGAAAAGCCCGCTGACATTGCGGAGGCAAGTTCTGAATGACGGATTCGATTTTCTGATGAAGCTCACTGAATTGGAGTACCTGATCGGGCTGTAGCGATGCGGATATGGAATGACCGTCGGCCGAATCCAGCGAATCCGATCGGTTCAATTCCCGGCGCAGGTAGTTATAAGCCCGGTGTCGTACTGCTACGTACAGGTAAGCTCGGTACGACGTAGTGATTTGCTCGAAAATACGGTCTTGCCAGAAAACCGTAAATA
>NZ_JBMDWV010000341.1:0-17888 GCF_048594605.1 Spirosoma sp. | reverse complement strand
TACCATGATAAGATTGTATAATTTTTAGAGAAAATGGTGGAAATTGACGTTATCGGAATCTGTTAAGTTTGTCGAATCACTATTGGCATCGGGTAGGGTACAAAGACAGACTGATCGTGTAAAAGTCGGAAATTTTATCCTGTATCTATCTGATATTTATTGTGTTGCACGATATCTATCCTTTTATAAACTCCTCAACAGTACGTTTATGAAACAACTTCGTACCTGTCTCGCTGGTCTACTGTGGCTGGCTCAGGCAGGTTTTTCAACTGTATCTTTCTCGCAGACCGTCGCCAGCCTGCGATCGCGACCGGAACCATCCCTGGAGACGATACGCGCTGTACCTGTCTCCCCGGCATCGCCCTCAATTTCATCGGCCATTCATTCGGTAGTTGACCGGCCGGTTCGGGGTGTGGTTAAAGATGAAAAAGGGCAGGGCTTGCCGGGCGTCAGTGTAGTGATCAAAAACTCGACGCAGGGTACTACAACCGACGCGGACGGTGCGTATCAGCTTACTGTTCCCGACGGATCGGGTACCACGCTGGTTTTCAGCTTTGTCGGGTATCTCTCTAAGGAAGTTCC
Organism: Spirosoma sp.; assembly: GCF_048594605.1. GTDB lineage: Bacteria > Bacteroidota > Bacteroidia > Cytophagales > Spirosomataceae > Spirosoma. Next base: position 17,306 of record NZ_JBMDWV010000341.1, on the reverse strand, counting down.
ATTGGGCACACAGTCGGAAGCGAACGTAACCCTGGAGGAGGATAGCAAGCAACTAAACGAAGTGGTTGTTGTGGGCTACGGCACGCAGCGTAAGCGCGACCTGACGGGTTCGGTGGTATCGATCAAGGGCGACGAAACGGTCAAACTGCCTGTAACCTCGCCGATAGAGGCCCTTCAGGGGAAAATTCCGGGTGCCGACATTACCCGTAACAGTGGCTACGCGGGTGCCAATGCCTCGATTCGTATCCGGGGTAACCGGTCCATTGCTAACCCCAACAGTTCAAACAACGTACTGTACATTGTCGATGGCGTGCAGGGTGTCAACGCGAACGATATTAACCCGAATGACATTGCGTCGATCGACGTACTGAAAGATGCTTCCTCGACGGCCATTTACGGGTCGCGCGGGGCCAATGGGGTTATTATCATTACGACCAAGCGCGGCAGCAGCGGTAAAGCCAAGCTGAGCTACAACGGCTACGCGGGTATTTCGGAAGTGGCGGGTTACGGTAAATTTATGACGGGTCCCGAATACATTGCGTTCCGGCGCGAAGCCTACCGGGCGTCGGGAACCTGGAGCAGCCCTGCCGACGATGCGAAGATTTTTAATCCTCTCCAGCTCGATGCTATCCAGAAGCAGCAGTTTCCGTCATGGCCCGAGCTCCTGCTGAAACCGGGTTTCCAGCAGGATCATCAACTCGGCATTACGGCCGGCACCGATAAAACCAAAATCTATTTCTCGGCGGGTTATTATAACGAAAAAGGGATTCTTCGCATGGACGAATTCAAGCGCTATTCGGCCCGCATGAACATCGACCAAACCATCAACGACTGGATTACCGTCGGTATGCAGACGCAACTCGCGTATATCGACAACGATGTTCGCCGGGACCCGTTCAACCGGGCTTCGAACATTCCACCGCTGGGTACATCCTTCGATGAGACGGGTAATTTTTTGCTGTTCCCGCTGGGCGGTAATGTCGTAAATCCGTTGGCCGACGAGCAGCCTAACGCTTATAAACGAAATAACAAAACCAATCGCGGTACGTTGTCGGCCTACCTGGAACTACGGCCTTTTGACGGATTTACGGTACGGTCAACATTGGGCGCCATTTTCTCGACCAACGAACTGGGTAATTACTACGGCCGGAACACCATCGATGGGCAGGGTACCCGGTCGCAGGCGTCAATTACCAACAACCAGAGCCGTAACTTGAGCTGGGAGAACGTGTTTACCTACAAGCGCGCCATTCAGGATCATTCGTTCACGGTGACGGGCGTAACCAGTTACCTGACGTTTACCAATACGTCGAGTTTTGCGGGCGGGAACAACCAGTTGATTCCAGCGCAGTACTTTTATAACCTGGGTGCCGCCAACCAGAATCCATTCTGGGGGAGCGGCTACAGTCAGAACAAGCTGATCTCGTTTACGGGCCGGGTTAATTACAGCTTTAAGGACAAATACCTGCTCACCGTAACGGGACGTAGCGACGGTTCGTCGAAACTGGGCGAAGGACACAAGTGGGCGTTCTTCCCTTCAGCAGGGTTGGGCTGGCGCATCAGCGACGAGCCGTTTATGAAGAATCAGAACGTAGTGACCGACCTGAAACTGCGGGCCAGCTATGGAATATCAGGCAACGACGTAATCAACCCATACGCCACACAAAACTCACTCGCTACGGTTTCGTTTGCGTACAACGATGCGAACGCGGCAAACGCTTATCTGATTAACCAGACCATTGGTAACCAGGATTTACGGTGGGAACTGACCACCACGGCCGACGTAGGTCTGGACGTGGGCCTGCTCGACAACCGGATTACGGCCAATATTGACTATTACGATGCGCGTACCAACGACCTGATTTTTCCGTACACACTGCCGCAACTGACGGGCGTAACCACGGTAAACCGCAACATTGGCCGGACGCGAAACCGCGGGCTCGAAATCGGTATCACGACCCAGACGATGCGCCGGAAAGATTTTAGCTGGTCGACGAACCTGACGTTTGCCCGCAACCGCGAGATGATTGTTTCGCTGCCTAACGGCGACGTTATTGCTGACGACTACCGAAACTCGCTGATTCAGGGGCAGCCTTCGCAGATTTATTACGATTACAAAAAGTTGGGTATCTGGCAGTTAAACGAAGAGTCGGAAGCGGCAAAATACGGCGCTATTCCCGGTGATATCAAGATTGCTGATCTCAACAACGACGGTAAAATCAGTGGTCTGGACCGTACCATCATTGGCTCGCGTGTTCCATCGTGGACGGGTGGTCTGGGCAACGATATTCGATTCAAAGGCTTTGACCTGAACGTCCTGTTTATCGCCCGCGTGGGTCAGTGGATCAGTTCCGACTATTACGCCAAGTATAACCGCAACGGAAATAACAACGGTGCCAGCATCGACTACTGGACGCCCGAAAATCCGACGAACGACTACCCTCGGCCCAACGCAACCCGCGCATCGACCTACGTAACAACGCTGACCGAACGACAGGCTTCGTACGCCAAACTTCGGAACGTAACGCTGGGGTACACGTTCCCGAAAACCTTAACGAACCGGTTTAAGGCCGACAATCTGCGGATCTACGTATCGGGGAGAAACCTCGCCTGGTTCTCGAATCTAAAAGATTTCGATCCCGAAAACGAAGGCGTAATCGACCAGCCACTGACGCGCCTGTATGTATTTGGCATAAACCTTGGCTTTTAAAAATACCCCCAACCCCCTGAAGGGGGCTTTAGTTGAGTATGAGGAAAGCCCCCTTCTGGGGGTTGGGAGTACTCTCGGACTGGATTTGTGTCAATGTCCGTAGGTAACTAATAGGAACTACATCAATGAAAACATACTTAAAATACATTCCAATTCTAGGGCTGGCCACGCTCTTGTCCTGCACCAAAGATTTACAGGAATACAACCCGGCTGGATCAACAGCCGAAAGCCTGTTTACGACCCCCGAGGGTATCGAAGCCGGAGTCAACGGAATCTATACGTACAACCGGTATTTCTACGGAAAAGAAGAAGGGCACGGTCTCATGGAGATGGGAACTGATATCTGGACCAACGCAGCCAATAACAACAACTCGGGCGCGAATGGCATCTTTCCTCAATTATCACTTACTACGTATCAGGGCCTGACAACCGATAATGTCTGGGTGAAAACCCGGATGTGGCAGCAGTGCTACGCGGCTGTCAACCTGGCCAATAACGTAATGAAATACCTGCCAACAGCGGGCGTAAACGCGGCCCGGCAGAAGGAACTGGAAGGCGAAACCCGTTTCCTGCGTGCCTGGTATTATTACCATCTGGTGGAGAGCTTCGGCCCGATACCGCTTCGGCTGGAGCCTACGGAAGGTATCGAAACGACAGCAACCCGGGCGTCGGTCGATGCCGTCTACGAACAGATTCTGCAGGACCTCCAGTTTGCCGTTACGTCCATCCCAACCACCACCACAGAATATGGACGCATCACCCGCCCGGCTGCCGAAGCGTTTCTGGCGAAGGTGTATCTAACGCGGGGCCGAAATCAGGAAGCCAGCAACTACGCCAAAAAGGTGATTACGGGCTATAGCTATAAACTGCTGCCTACCTACGCTAATCTGTGGACGATGACGAACCAGCAGAATACCGAAGTGCTCTGGGCCGTCAATTACTCGACCAATCTGGCCTTTAATGCAGGCAGTAACATCAGCCATACGCTGTATCTGATGGAATATAACACGCAGCCGGGTATGAAGCGCGACGTAGCGAACGGTTTTCCAAACGTTCGTTACATGCCGACGCGGTTTCTGCTCAATCTGTTCGACGAAGCCAACGATTCGCGCTACAACGCTTCGTTTAAGTCGGCCTGGTTTGCCAACGAAACCGATGCCTCAAAACGTCCGGCCGGGATGAACGTAGGTGATACCGCCATTTTGACGACCAAATATCCAGTGACGGCCGCCTTCCGGGCCTCGAAGCGATACCGGATTTACGACCTGAATGATATGTACAAAACCGACGGTACGCCGAATGATCGGTTCCACTACGTATCGTTGCGCAAATTCGATGATCCGACCCGTGCTACAGATGCTACGACGGAAAGCGCACGTGATGCCAATATTCTGCGGCTGGGCGAGGTGTATCTGCTGGCGGCTGAAGCTCAGTTGAATCTCGGCAAAAAAGATTCGGCAGCGTATTACCTGAACGAAATTCGGACGCGGGCGGCCGTGCCGGGACGTCAGACGAACATGCGCGTAGCGGCCGCCGACGTAACGCTCGACTTTATTCTGGACGAACGCGCCCGCGAACTAGCGGGTGAGCAGGTGCGCTGGTTTGATCTCAAGCGCACCAACAAACTGGTTGAACGGGTAAAAAAATACAATACCGATGCCGCCCCAAATATCCAGCCGTTCCATGTAGTACGTCCGATTCCGCAAAGCGAAATCGACGCCGTAACCAACAAAGGCGAGTTTAAACAGAACGACGGGTATTAGAATTTTTCATATAGGCTGATGGCGCGCTTAAATCGCGAACATCAGCCTATGTAATTGCCTAGAGGAATTTACTGTAAAACCAACGACTTTATCGATCAGGGCACCTAATGCTTTTAAGGCAATTGTCTTGGCCTTACGTAGCACGCTAATATTGTACAATTTTCAGAGAAAATGGTGGAGATTGGGGTTGTCAGGATTTCGTACGTTTGTGAACAAGCCTACTTCCTGATTTTCCCAACATCGACATGAACCGATACGCAAACCGATCGCTGTTTCTATCGCTGCTTTTTGTACTTTTCGTTACGCTGTCATTCGCGCAGCAAACGGCTAAAAAGAATCAGCCCATAACCATTACGTTGCCCGCAAAAAGCCATGTCCGTATTGACTTTGGCGCCGAAAAACTGAAACAGGCGTTGCAGGGGGCGGGGTATCAGGTTACTGTGGCGAAAAGCAACGTAGCACGGGCGCAAAATTCCAGTATCAATCTGGCGGTACGTACCGGAAATGGCCTGAAAAAAGAAGCTTTCTCGATTCAGAAAAACGCGCAAAAGCCCTTGTCCGTTCTGGGCAATGATGCGTCGGGCGTGCTGTATGGCTGTCTGGAGCTGGCCGAGCAGATCAAAAAAACGGGTAAACTTCCCGAAACCATCAACCTGAACGACGGCCCCGAAATGGTGCTGCGTGGTACGTGCATCGGTGTACAGAAACCGACGTATCTGCCCGGCCGCGATGTGTATGAGTATCCCTACACGCCCGAAACGTTTCCGTGGCTCTACGACAAAGCGTTGTGGATTCGGTATCTGGACATGATGGTCGAGAACCGTTACAATTCGCTGTACCTCTGGAATGGCCACCCGTTTGCGTCGCTGGTGCGGGTGAAGGAGTATCCGTATGCGGTGGAAGTGGACGACGCTACGTTCAAAAAGAACGAAGAAATGTATCGGTTTCTGACTCAGGAAGCCGACAAACGCGGTATCTGGGTGATTCAGATGTTCTACAATATTATCGTCTCGAAGCCTTTTGCCGAACACCATAAGATCAAAACGCAGGATCGGAACCGCCCGATTGTTCCGCTCATTGCCGATTATACCCGCAAGTCGATTGCCGCGTTTGTGGAGAAATACCCGAACGTTGGTTTGTTGATTGCGCTGGGCGAAGCGATGGAAGGCGTCGGGCAGGACGATGTGGAGTGGTTTACCCAAACGATTATTCCGGGTGTGAAAGATGGTTTGAAAGCGCTCGGGAAAACCGAGGAGCCTCCGCTGGTGCTACGTGCCCACGATACGGATGCGCCACGCGTGATGAAAGCCGCCCTGCCGATCTACAAGAATTTGTACACCGAAGCGAAATTCAACGGTGAAGCCCTCACTACGTATGAGCCACGCGGCCAATGGGCCGATCTGCACCGGACCTTGAGCAACATCGGTACGGTACAGATCGAAAATGTGCATATTCTGGCGAATCTGGAGCCGTTTCGCTACGGGTCGGCCGATTTTATTCAGAAGTCGGTAGGGGCGATGCATAGTATTTACGGAGCAAACGGGCTGCACCTCTATCCGCAGGCTTCGTACTGGGATTGGCCCTACACCGCCGACAAAACCTCTCCGCGTCTGCTTCAACTCGACCGCGACTGGATTTGGTACAAAACCTGGGGTCGTTACGCCTGGAAAGCCGGGCGTGATCGTCCGATGGAGGTGAACTACTGGGGCAACCAGCTAGCCCAGAAATACGGTTTGTCAACCGAAAAAGGGAAGGACGTACTGGAAGCCTACGAACAGGCGGGCGAAATTGAGCCCAAGTTGCTACGTCGGTACGGCATCACCGACGGCAACCGGCAAACGCTCACGCTCGGCATGCTGATGACGCAACTGATTAATCCATTTCGTTACGGTCTGTTTACGCTTATGTATGAGTCAGAAGCGCCTGAAGGCGAGATGATTATCGAGTATGCCGAAAAGGACTGGAACAAACAGAAGCACATTGGTGAAACGCCTGTTCAGATAGCCGACGAAGTAATCGAACACGGCAAAAAAGCGGTGGCCGCCATCGACAAAGCGGCTGGTACCGTTACGAAAGACAAAGCTGAATTTGACCGACTGAAAAACGACGTGTATTGCCAGAATGCACTCGCCAATTTTTACGCGGAGAAAGCCCGCGCTGCCGTGGCCGTATTGCGGTATAAATATTCGAACGATGTGCGTGATCTGGAAAAAGCGGTGCCGTTGCTGGAACGTAGCGTGAAGCACTTTACGGAACTGACGAACCTGACCCGCGATACGTACTTGTACGCCAACAGCATGCAAACGAAACAGCGTAAAATCCCGATGCGGGGCGTGGATGCTACGTTCATTACGTGGGCTGAAATGCTGCCCGTGTATCAGAAAGAGCTGGACCGCTTTAAACACGTAATCGATTCACTGAAAACAACTACTAACACCGTAGCGAAGCAGCCGATTCCGCTGAAACCCGCCACCGTTACGTTACAGAGTCCAACCGTTGATATGTATGCACTGGAAAAAGGGCAGCGTGTTTTTGCCGATACATCGGTGACCATCAGCGACCTGGCTCCTGAACTGAAACAGTTGAAAGGGCTAAAACTTGCCAAAGCGAAACAGCAGTCGGAACGGACCAGCCTGATATTTTCGACCACGCAGCCCGTAAAATTGCTGATCGGCTTTTTCAACGAAAAAAATCCCAGATACCTGCCCGCGCCTGAACTGGAAACTGATGCAAGCGCCAACGATTACGGCCAGTCGGAGATCAAAATCTCGAACGCGATTCTGGTAGATGGTATGCCGCCGGTCAACGTACACGCGTACTCATTCAAACCCGGTCAACATACGTTGAATCTGGGCAAAGGCGCCTGTCTGCTGCTCGGCTTTATGGATGGCAATCAGGAGATTCCGATTTCGGACGCTGGCCTGGCGGGAAATAAAAAGAACATAGACTGGTTGTTTGAGTAAACACATTTCTGGTCGGCTGGTCAGATACGTTCCCGGCATCCTGAGCTTAAAATACTGGCGGTGTCGATGCTCAACGATGCCCAGTCGATTAGACGGATGATTGAAGCGGGTGCTGATGGCTATTGTGTGAAGAGTGCGGGCAGCGAAGAGTTGTTTGCCGCCATTCAGGCCGTAAGGGAAGGGCAGTCGTATTTACCTTCGGACTATGAGCCCCTTCCGGCAAGCGTATTGGTGCCTGTATTAAGCAGTCGCGAAATCGAAATTCTGCGATTGATTGTCGCCGGAAATTCAACGAAACAAATTGCCGATCATTTATTTTTAAGCGCACGGACAGTAGAAACGCATCGGAAAAATATCTATCGTAAATTGGGCGTACATACGAATGTTGAACTGATTCAGTATGCCCGGGCAAATCGGTTGATTTGAGCAATTATGGTGCGCGTTACGTTTATCCTGCTCTTATGGGTTGGTGCTGCTGGTATGTTGCGCGGGCAAAACATACGCCAATCCAACACGCCCTATTTTCTGGAGCACCTCTCGCAGGAAAAAGGGCTTTCGCAGGGAACGGCCTACGCCATCGCGCAGTATGATGGGTTCATGTGGTTTGCTACGCAGGATGGCCTGAATCGATTCGATGGATACGGGTTCAACGTGTTTCGGCCCGGTGGCAAACGTAGCCTCACCAACAGCATAGTGCTGTCGTTACTGGCCGATTCGAAAGGTCGCTTTTGGGTCGGTACGGGTGGCGGGCTGAATCTGTACGATAAAACCAATGAGCAGTTTGATAAAATCGGCGATTTTTTGGGACGCAGCCACATGCTGGACAGCGTTTCAGTCGAAAAACTTATTGAAGACAAACGCGGCAATATCTGGGCGATGACCGATGAGCGGGGTCTGTTTCGGATCGATCCGCGTACGCGCCAGACCACTACGTATCTCGCCAACGATAATACGTTATACGGTTTCTGCCTGTCGCCCGAAGGAAAACTGTTTCTGTCGACCTATCAGGCTGTGTATCAGTACGATGAAAGCGCCGATACGTTTCGGGCGATTGTTAGTCAGCAGCAGTTGGGCACGCAGTCGATTCTGGGCAGTATCGTGTTCGACAAAACGGGGAATCTGTGGATCGGCACCCGCAAAGATGGCCTTTTCAGAATGCAACCGCCTTTCAGTAAACCCGTTGTCAGGCACTATCAGCAAGGGGCGGGCAATCAGTCGATTGTTAGTAATGAGATAATGGATTTACTACGGAATCATCGGGGTGAAATCTGGATCGGTACCCGAACCGGTGGACTGTCGATTTATAACCCTGACACACAGACGTTCTCCGCAACGGCCCACGACCCGGCAAACCCCCGGAGCCTGGCCCAAAATAGTATCTGGAGTTTGTACGAAGATCAGCGCGGCATCGTCTGGATTGGGTTCAGTAGCCACGGCGTTGACAAATACGACCCGAACCGGTTGCAATTTCACCTTCTTCAGCGCGATGCCAACAACCCGGCTGGTTCGCTGCCTGACAATATGATTTTCAGGCTGTTTGGGCAGAATAACGATTTGTTTATCGGAACCAGTACGGGCGGTATGGCCAAATACAACCTGCTGACGGGCAACGTAACGCCCTTACTAAGTGTACAACAGAATCCCGGCCGAAGCCCAATTGTGAGCAACGAAGTGCGCACGATTATTGGCGATACCGATCAGACAGTATGGCTGGCGAACGGAAGCGGACTTATTCATTACGACCCCGTTCGCCAGACGTATCAGGCTTATACGAGTACTACCGAAAATCGGCAGTTGTTTGTTTATGGGGCGTATCTGGCTGCCGATACGCTGGGCCGGTTGCGCGAAATCTGGACGGGTGGGGGCGATGGCCTTTCCCGCTTCGATCTTGCAACAAAAACGTGGAAATCGTGGCAGGATATTCCGGCGTTGAAGGCCGTTGCTACGTATCCGATTCGCGTCATGTATCCCGACAAACGGCAAAACCTCTGGCTCGGCACGTTGAGCCACGGTCTGCTGCGCTACGACCTGAAAACACGTAGCGTCACTACGTTCGACCAGCGAAACGGGTTAAACTGCGCCAATATCCGGTCGATTCTGCACGACAACAGCGACTTGTGGGTGGGCACCGACTGCGGCCTTTTTCGGCTTGATCTGCGAACGTATCGCGTAACGAAACACTACACAGCCAGCGATTCGGCGGGCGCTTTTCGGTTGCCGAACAACGTCATTTATGGCATACTGAAAGATAATCAGGGCTATCTGTGGCTCAGCAGCAATAAAGGATTAACGCGCTTTTCGCCCAGTGCTGGCATCGTTCGTAACTACGACCGGAACGACGGTTTGCAGAGTGATGAGTTCAATACCAACGTAGCGTATCGCCATTCTGATGGTACGTTGTTTTTCGGGGGTGTCAATGGCATCAATTTCTTTAAACCCGAAGCCGTTCGGCGCAATACGTTTATTCCTCCCGTTCGGATCACCAGCGTAACGGTGCTCGACAGTACGTATAATCCAAACCAGAAACAGCTCGTTCTGCCATATAATCAGAACTTTATCGACTTGGTCTTTACCGCGCTGAATTTCTCGAATACCGACAAAAATCAGTACCGTTATCAGCTCGAAGGTATTGATCCCGACTGGATTGACGCGCAATATCGGCATTACGCCAATTACACGAATCTGCCGCCCGGCGAGTATGTATTCCGCGTAAAAGCGAGCAACGATGATGGGGTCTGGAATGAGCAGGGCACCGCCGTGACGATCGTGATTGAGCCGCCTTTCTGGGGAACGTGGTGGTTTCGGATGCTGCTGATTCTATTGCTCGTGGGCGGAATGTATGGCATATACCGGTACCGAATCTACGCCCTCCAGAACCGGCAGGCGCATGAACTAAGCGTGTCGATACGAACGCAGGAGCTTGAACGACAGCGGTTTGCGAAAGAGCTGCACGATGGAGTAGGCGCCAATCTGTCCGTACTGAAAATGTATTTGTCGTCGTTGGGCAATCCGAATGTATCGGTCGATGATTTGAAAGCCCGCTCGCTGTCGGTGCTAAAAACCTCCATCGACGACATACGTAGCATCATTCACGACATGCACCCGCGCAGCCTGAGCGAAGCCGGACTGGTGCAAACGATTCGGGAAATGGTGGCGCTGGTCAACGAGAGCCATCAGCTGGGCGTTACGTTCGAGTCGCAGAACGTACCGCAGGAATTGCCTTCGGTCATCGAAATTAATTTGTTTCGGGTGGTACAGGAGTTGCTGCAAAATGCCATCAAGCATTCAAAAGCCTCGTCGGTTTGGCTCACACTACGTTACGAGAATGCTACGTTAGCACTCACCTACCGCGATAACGGACAAGGCTTCGAACCGGCCCTGGCGCAACGCGTATCGGGCAATGGTCTGGTAAATATTCAGCAACGTATCGCCCTGCTGAAAGGCACAACCCAGTTTACGTCATCCGCAGATGCAGGCACGTCCGTCATGATTTCAGTACCGGTGTAACAGGAGTGATAAGTGATGAACGATGAGTGTTAAGTGATTATTCACGATAAGTTTCAGCACCTAACACTCATCGTTCATCACTTATCGTTTAAAATACCAAGATCTTGGTATTTACAGGCGGTATCTTTTTTATCACTTTTAGGAAGCTTTTGATCCTTCCTCTTTATGCGCTCAGAAAATGACAGAAAGGCCCTCCTGTGGCTAATTATCTCACTCCTTGCAGTTGCCGCAGCGGTAGCAGGTTTGTAACTAATTTAGGTATGTAAGTAACCATGGGTTCCGAGAAGTATATTTCCGAAACGTATCGCTTTAGCTTGTAAATCACTAGTTTATGCTATTTTTAGCAAATATGTTTCTAGATACTTTTGCCGTAGTCGAAGCTAATTTTCTTTAACATCTAATCCCTTTCCACACATGTCAGCACACGGGCCCATATTTGGTGAAAATGCAATAACTCCGGCCGATCACGCTTTTGATCCCACGTCGAAAGAAGACGCTAAACTGCTAATCGATGGATTCAAAGGTTTGCAACAGAGCAAAGGGATCAACGTAACGCAGGCTTCCTTCTTTCTCGATAAACCATTTCTGAACCGGCTATTGACTGAAAGTCGGGATGGACGTAGAGAAGGGCAGGGGATAAGCCCAGATTGGTTTGACGGCCTGACTGTTTATTTTGGCTTGGACGGAGCTAATAAGATTGTGTTGCTCATGGAGCGGGCTATTTTCGATAATAAGTCGAAGCGTATGTTGAGGTATAAAAAAGTACCGCAAACAATTCCAGTTCGTTGGCAGAATACAAACACGTATGCCTATATCGACTATGCCATAATGCCTGTGAACAAAGAAGGGGCAAGTGAGCTTAAATTGATCGATACCAATAGCGAGACATATGCCAAATTACGCGCCCGCTTTAAGGAGAAGTTTAAAAATAGCCCTTCCTCCATTTCAGTTAAACAGCCAGGCGATGAATTGCCCGTTCGCCATTCTACGTTTATTGCCGGCTATTTTTTAGGGAAAAATGCACTTCGGAAAGAAGTCTGGGAAAAAGAAGGCGAAGGTGTCGGTATCAAAATTTTTTTAGGATACGGCAATAGCCATCGCAAAGCTACCCGGTTCAAGAATATGCAACTCATTGTTATTGGCGCTGCGAATAACGACGCTACGATTGAGGATTACCCGTTCAAGACCGTATGGAGCACGCAAAGAGGCTATCAGGAAGAAGACATAAGTCTGATTTTCTATGCAATTGATCAGATTGATGGGGGAGATGCTATACCTAATATTGAGCCCGTCGACATTCCGTATTTAACCTCGTCCTGCGTAACCCCGGTTGAAAATTAATCGAATCCGATTATGAACGAGTTTTTCAGGCAACTCACACAACTCAATTCCTATTTGTGGATATTGCCGGTTGTGGTTGGCCTTTTTCGTTGGAATCGCCTTACGTTTCCGCTGAAGGTGTATGTGATTGGGGCAGCTTGTTCAACGCTGATTGTTTACCTGTGCCTTTACTTGAAATTGCGAAATCTGGCCTTCTATTGTATGCCGCTGTTAGGCAGTGTTATTTTTGGCCTGATGTTTCAGGACCTGTTAAAGAATGTAGTTCATCCAACCCTCATTCGGGCGTTGGTAGCGTGCATTTGGGTGTCGATAATCAGCTATATTCTCAAGTACAGCATTCACGATTTTCAGTTGCGGGTAACCATTCCGTACGATATAATTATGCTGCTGTTCTCGGTCATTTACCTCGTTCATCGCCTGAAATACTCGTCAGTAATCGCCGATTCTTTATTTTATATCGTGCTTATTTTTTTCGTAGACTTTGCAGTAAATCTGTTTCTTGATCTGATGAGTAATTACCTGAAAACCTATTTTTCGGATAATTTCATGCATTTGCTCTGGAATAAGATTTTGCCCGTGTTCAACCTGATAAAAATTAGTTTGTTATCGATTACGTTTTGGTCTGTTAAACCAAAACTGCCCAGCCTCGATAAGATACCCAGCTTTGAAAAGTAGACGCACCTGGTTCTGGATACGCATCGTGATCGTATGGGCAGTAAGCACTACGTTCTGCACCGCCCAGCAGATTCAGTTTACCTCGTTCAAAGCCACCAATGAGTCAACCGATTCAACGTACACCCTTTCGAAACCCATTTCCCTCAATTACAAAGAAACGCACATCATCATAGGGTTCATCGACCGGCGCGACTCGGTCAGGGCCCGTTACGCGTATCGGCTGGTGGGTTTCGACAATCGCTGGCACGAAAACGGTACGTTGAGGTACGTCAACTACATCAACCTGTTCGGGGGTGATTACGAATTGCAGGTCAGAAATCTAAATTTCCCCAACAACGTAGCGTCCCTGAAATTTCATCTCGACGAAGCATTCTGGCAGCGACCCTGGTTTGTTCCCATGCTGGTGGCGTATGGATTGCTGGTGGCTGGACTGATTTTCTATCTGATCCGAACGTATCAGCTTCGGAGTAAAATTCGGTTGCAGCAGATACGTAACGAAATTGCCGCCGACCTGCACGACGACGTGGGTACGGCCCTGAGTAGTATTACGTTCCTTGGCGAGATGGCGAAGTCGCGCTTCGAAAAAAGGCCCGAAGATATTCGCCCGATTCTGGAACGTATCATGAACGAATCGCGCGAGATGATGCAGACCATGCGGGGTGTGGTGTGGGTCATTAATCCGCAGAACGACAACGTAGTGGATTTTTTCGACAAGGTGAAAGCGTTTGCCGAAGCGGTTCTGAGTAGCCGGAAAGTATCGCTTACGTTTCGGGTTGTTGGCTCAACCAACCAGCCGATGGGTTTGGAAGCGCAACGCAACCTGTTTCTTATTTTTAAGGAAGCCGTTGTCAACATTGCCAAACATGCCGAAGCGACCGAAACGACCATCCAGATCAATCTGGAAAAAACACACCTGTGGGTACAGATTCAGGATAATGGCAAAGGATTTGACGCCCTGACATCAACCGACGGAAACGGACTACGTAACCTGAAAAATCGGGCGGTACAGATCGGTGGTGATCTGGACGTTCAATCCCAGCCTGGCGTTGGTACAACCGTTAATATGGTGATACCCATCGCATAAATTCATGATTGACAGACTGCTTTTATAATCGGAGATTTGTGATTGATACGGTACTTCATCAAGAAAATTACGTTCCTATGATTCGGGTAGCCATTTTCGATGATAACAAAACCTTCACGGACAACTTGTCGCTGTTGTTTGAGGGTAGTGAAGATTACGTGCTGACGGGCGTTTTTTCGAATGCCCTGAATGTAGTACAAAAAGTTGCCAAAGCCCGTCCCGACGTAGTGATCATGGACATCAAAATGCCTGAAGTTTCGGGGATTGAGGCCGTAAAAACTATTAAGAAAGACTTTCCTGCGATCCAGATTTTGATGCAGACCGTTTTTGAAGACGACGATAAAGTGTTTGCCGCGATCTGTGCCGGGGCGTCGGGTTATATTCTAAAAGGCACTTCGCCCGATGGTATTCTGGAAGCCATTGCTGAGGTTTATACGGGTGGCTCACCCATGAGCCCCACCATTGCCCGAAAAGTGCTGTCCTTTTTTCAGACCGTTCACCAGCCCGAACCCGAATTTTATGACCTGTCGAAACGCGAGAAAGACATTCTGCGGTGTCTGGTGGACGGACAGAGTTACAAAATGATTGCCGATACGTGTTTCATTAGCATCAACACGGTCAATTCGCACATCCGCAAGATCTACGAAAAACTGCACGTCAACTCCTCCCAGGAAGCCATCTCGAAAGCCATCCGACAACGACTTGTGTAGTCAGCCGTGGATACGTTCTTTACCGCCCTTAATGCCACATTTACAGGCCATTAAGGGCGTTTTGTTTTTTGATACGTAGCTGAAAAATCATGAATTTATGCGATTTACAAGTCCGCGCCTGTTGCGGAAATTTGACTTGTAACTGCTGACGAAGTATTACCTGGAAGCAAGCGTTTAGGTGAATACGAGTCGGCGTTCGTTTCGTTCTTCTTTCATTTTACCAAAATACCAAAACTATGAAAGCTTACCTGCTTTGCTGCCTATTGCTGGCAATTGGTCGCTACGTGTACACGCCCGATCGTACGAATGGACAAACCGTTTCGATAAATGGACAAGCGTATCAGGTTGCCAGCCGCAGCCCGTTGACTGATCAGACCGACTATCTCGTCGTACGAACAAGGAGTGGCCTGTTGGAAAAAGCGTTTCTAAAGTCCGAAAGCGGCTACGTAGCAACGATTTTTAGTGAGTCAGAATTAAAGGCGTTTCTGCGCAATGGCGACCTAGCTTCATTGGGTCAGCTGGTTGACCTAACCGGTAATAAAAGTCCGTTTCAGTGCGTCAGGAAAGGAGAAACGAACGTGCTGGTGCATAAAACCGGGCAGCGCGTATATTTTATCGAATACGGCGGCTCAATCAGCAATCTTATCGGCGAATCAAAAACCAGTGCCATGGCTAGCCCTCAACAAACGTGTGAAGAAAAATGCCTGGCCCGCGCCAGAGCCTGCATGGCGGTGGGTAAGAACAGAGTAGAATACTGTACGCGAAAATACGTTGAGTGCCTTCGAACGTGCGGTGGGAATTCGGTTAATGTAGCCGATTATTCGATTGCCTTGTAAACAGATCGAAAATACAGGCTACAGGGCATTTTGCTCGGGCGAGTCGATCTGTTTGCCCGAGCTTTTTTGCGGAAAACGCCCCCCTTTCGAATGAACGTAGCGGCAAAAAAATCATGAATTCGTGTGGTTAATAGGTGGGCTAACCTTGTTAATTTTTGCCCTGCTACAAAAACAGTGAGATATATAAATATGTCGAATTTTTTCAATTTTATTGGCCTTTGTAAGTCTACTTTTATTCTGTAATAGCTTCTTAATCAAATACTAAAGCTGATGAAAACGCTTTGTCTTTCCATGCTGTTGCTGGCACTTGGCCTTTGCGCTTACACCTCCGATCGGTTGGATGTTCAAACCCTGCCTGTTATGCTACGTCGATTCCAGGCCTAATAAAAGGATCGCTTGTGTAGTATTACGTATATAGGTGTACGTTTTAATTCGTAAATCATGAATTTATGCGATTTACACGCCTTGATCTATGCTGCAACTTTGACCCGTCAAATCCTCTATCCACATTAACTAGCAAGCTTATGAAACCGCTATTTACGATTGTATGTCTGCTCTGGCTTAGTTATCTGTCAGCCTTGGCGCAACCCAGAGACCTGAGAGCTGAAACGGTGCCTTCGACCTTAAAAATTAGGCTGACGTGGACTGACAATACGTTGAACGAAACAAAATTTGAGATCGAGCGCGCTGTATCTACATCCAATGACTTTAATGTGATTGGCTCGGTCAACCGCAATGTGGTTACGTATGAAGATGTTGATCCTGCCAAAGAACCGTCGACACTTTACAAGTATCGGGTGCGGGGCATCATCAGTGAAGCATTGGGAATAAAACTTGGCACGGACTATTCGAACGTAGCGAGTGCCCGAACTAGTGGCCCGCCTGATCGGCCTGTAGTTACGAGAAAAACGGCCCTCCGTGTTCCGAACAGCGAGAAAATGGCGGGTGTGAAGCTGGAATGGACCGATAATGCCGACGACGAGATTGGCTATTTTGTAAACTACAAAAAATACGGTAGCTCTACCTACACCAACGTAGCACTACCCCCCAATACGCGCTCGTACGAAATTCGGGTGGCAGAAGGAGAAGCCTGGCCGGGCTGTGATGGCCGCATAGAGTTTACGGTGATGTGCTATAATCTGGCCGGACAAATAGAAGCTACTGATAAACGATTCGATGCACCTGATGTTGATAAACCGTCTACCCCGCAAAATCTACGAGCAACAGCCAGCATCGTTGACTCCAAAGCAGCAATCAATCTAACCTGGGCGGGTACAAATACAGCGGAAAGCGTTGAGAATAGGGTTTATGTCCGTATAAGCAAAGGAGATGCGGCTTCTGCACGGGTTATTACGTTACTGAATACCAGCCTGAACAGCCACGTGATTGATACAGGATTGGAATTTGGCGCTACGTATAAAATTGAGATATGGGCTAATAATTGCGCGGGTAATTCGCCCTACAGCAATGACGTTACCATTACAACGCCCGCCAACCCCGCCAATACACCGCCCGCTGCGCCCGAGATACACAGTAGTCTGTCGCAAAACTGGACGCGCAACTCCGACCGAGTCACGGAAGTTACGGCTTTGTGGCATGATCGGTCGAATAACGAAACGGGCTTTGAGATTCAGTGGGGCACTACTGAGCAATTTGCGGACGGAACCGCCAGCGTGGATGCCAACATAACCCAGCATAAGATCGAAGGGTCGTGGCC
>NZ_JBMDWV010000340.1:0-3676 GCF_048594605.1 Spirosoma sp. | reverse complement strand
CCGTAAGCTAGCCATTCCTATCAGAACACATCCTATACATAAAACTATGTTGTTGATATTCATTACGTTGCGAATTTTGATTTTCTAGACATCTTTTACGGCTATCCGATGACATGCATTGTTGAGATATCCACCAGGATTCCATTGTGGAATTACCATGGGTTGCGTTACGCCCTTGCTGTCCGTTGCGCGTACCCACACTTCGTAGTAACCCAACTGTGGAAACGTAACGTCGGTGGTCCAGTGTTGCCAGGCCAATCGATTTTTAGGACGCTCCAGTTTCGCTTTCTGCCACGTAGCGCCATAGTCAATAGACGTATGGACGTCAGCGACCTCCCGATCGCCAGCCCACGCATGGCCACGTAGTGACAAGGTTTTCTTGACGTCCAACATGGCTCCCGTTTTGGGATACGTAATAAGCGACTTCACAGGCATTGATTCGATGATTCGAAAATTCTCGGGCGTTTCGGGAATTTTTTCACCAGGTTCTACCGGACGGATTGGCATTTTATAACTGTGTCCTTCCATTTTCGCCCCATCATGCACTTTGTTACGTACCGCTATGGTATGCAGCCACTTTCCCGAAACAGACGCGGGCCATCCGCCAATAACTAACCGGAGAGGATAGCCGTGCGCTAGTGGGATGTCCTTCCCGTTAACTGCCCAGGCAATCAGGGTTTCGTCTTCAAGCGCTTTTTTGATGGGAACACCACGAGAAATGGCCACTTTGGTTGCATCCTGACTCAAATGCGGGTCGTTTCCATAATAGCCGATATAAACGGCATCCTCTTTAAGACCCACATCGGCCAGAATATCCTTGAGTCGAACACCCGTCCATTCAGCACAGCTAACCGCTCCCTGATCCCAGGGATTGCCCGTTGTTTGGGGTTCGTAACCTGCCCGACCGTTGCCTCCACACTCCAGCACTAACTGATACGTATAGGTTTTAAACCGTTTTTTGAGATCGCTGAGGCTGTATACTTTGGCGCTTTTTACGGATTCTCCGTTTATGGTAAGCGTCCACTTCGCCAGATCAGCAGGTGCCGCTGGAATCAGGCCATTATTCCGGATAAACATTTTTTCGACAGGCGTAACAGCATCGTCTAATAAATGAACGGGGGTCTCCACATTCCAGGGCTTATCCCCCAGTACTTTCATATCCGGACTTTTCCCTTTAAGTGGGTCATAGTCAAACGCCAGCGGTATATGATGTGGTGGTATATTATCAGCAAAAACAATGTTTGTACCTACCAAAGCGGTTAGCGTAGCTAATGCACTTTTTTGGAGAAAACCACGTCGGTTATGAATCTGATCCTGCATAGATTCGTTATTGAATTTTACCATCAAAAGAATTTAGTAACTTACCACTTAGCTAACTATCCACGTCTGTGTATAACCTAAGGATACTACAGTTTGTAAAATTAACGCTCAGGTTGGCTAAACTGCATACTACGTCTTATTTTGATGCAATAACTGCACGAAAATGTTACTATACCGCATAGTGGATTTAAGAGTTTTTTATCAATATAGCCACCGCAATAACGTTTGTCCTATACGCATACGTTAAACGGATTAATTTCCTATGAATACGAGTCCATCAATTGTTAAGAATGGCGATTTATTGATTGCTGAGCCATTTATGGGCGATACTAATTTTGACCGAAGTGTGGTGCTGGTTTGCGAACATAATCAGACGGGTACGTTTGGGCTGATACTGAATCAGCTGACGGATATTCATCTAAGCGATGTCGTCGAAGAAGTCCATGCCGATCTCCCTTTATACATCGGCGGTCCGGTACAGCAGAATACCTTACATTTCATTCACCGGCGCCCTGACCTTATTGAGGGCTCTATTCGAGTGCTGAATGATTTGTACTGGAGTGGCGATTTTGAACAGATTAAGCAAGCCGTCAACTTAGGTACGCTAACCGAGCGTGACGCCCGCTTTTTTATTGGTTATTCGGGTTGGGGCGAAGGGCAGCTGGATGCAGAATTAAATCAAAAAGCCTGGATCATTAGCCACACAACCGCTGGTTTTCTGTTCGATACGCCAACGAAAGAATTCTGGCGGGGCGTACTGAAGCGTATGGGTGGCGAGTACAAATCCATAGCCCATTACCCAGTTGACCCACGCTTGAATTAGTCATTCTCGCTCTCAAGAAAACCATTATCCGTTCACGCATCTGGGCTGATTTCTCTTCACATTTTAGAAACTTTAACCTTAGCTCAACAACTAGCAATCTTAATTCCTAACTTTTTTAACCAACTTTGTACGTTCTAAAGACTGACACTTCGGTAATAGTACGTTATCGGAACGTAACGGTTCTTTGTCAAAGTTTGTATGTATACGTATCGATTACTGCTTTTTGTTTTTCTCGTAACCTCGCCCCTTTTCGTACGGGCACAGAGTGATAAGCCCATTGGTGGGCATTTTGGGCTAAAGCTCGGCGCCACATTTACGCAAATCTCTATTTCGGGCACCAGCGCTAACATTCCTAAACGAGCACTGGAGCCTCATTTGGGGGTTATGTATCGCTACCGCTACAACCGGTGGGTATTGCAACCAGAAGCCCTGCTCGCTATAAAAGGCGGTACGTTCCAGCAGGAACAGTTGAATACTCCCCGAACAACTACGGGCGTTTCCTATTATTACGCCAGTCTGCCAATTTTGTTAGGTTACATTCCAACGGAAGGACTAACCATACAGGCAGGCCCTGAGTTTAGCTATGCACTCAATGCCGGAAAAACAGGCGGCCCTGGCGCTCAGAGTGATTTGGGTGTTGCCGTAGGTGCTCATTACGATTTTCTGGATATGCTCAGCAAATTCAGTTTGCATATCCGGTACATCCACGGCCTTGTCAACGTATCACCAGAACCTACAGCTACTTATTACAACCGCAACCTGCAAGTTTCTCTGGTATATAACCTGTTTCCCAAAAAGAATAAATAAGCTGGAAGTTGACGTCAGTCATTGCCTATGCTCTCCGACTTTGGTATTATATTACTGTTTATTCTCGGCGCTTTTGCGTTCATAGCCGTTGTGCTTTTTGTAGCACGATTGCTACATCCTCATAAGCCAAATGTTGAAAAAAACAGTACGTATGAATCCGGAGAAGAGCCTGTTGGCAACGCGAATATCCAGTTCAACATTCGGTTCTACGTCGTTGCTCTGGTTTTTGTACTATTCGATGTGGAGCTGGTTTTTCTGTTTCCCTGGGCAACGGTGTTCGGTCAGGAAAGGCTCATCCGGGCGACGGGTGGTTTATGGGGCTGGTTCGCGTTAGCCGAAGCGGTCCTATTCGTTGTTATTCTGGCACTGGGCCTGGCTTACGTCTGGGCAAAAGGATACCTTGACTGGATCAAACCGCAACCTAAAATACCGACGGTAGAAACGAAAGTTCCGATTGATTTGTATAAACAGGTAAACGAACGTTACAAACGTTGACCTTGTTCCTATTGCGCTGTTGGTGTCTGACTCTGCTCGTTATTACCTTCTTACCGTCTGCTTCGTTTTCTCAAAAACTGGCTATCAATGAGTACCAGATGCGAGTTGTAACGAATGATGGCCATCACTTTCGCGGGATATTAACGGACGTCGACGGGGCTTATCTTTACATTAACACCGAAGCACCAATTCCGCTGAGCAAAATCCGGAAAGTGGCCGTTCGTCGCAAAA
>NZ_JBMDWV010000034.1:0-21050 GCF_048594605.1 Spirosoma sp. | reverse complement strand
AATTCCGAATTGCTGATAAACGCGACCCGTTTGCTATCCGGCGACCAGGAAGGCGTATTGATCGTTCCCTGACCACCGTAGATATAGGCAATTACTTTGGGCTGGCCTTCCCCCGAAATGGGAAGCAATCGCAGGTAAACGTGCTTGTAAAACGGGTGCTCGTCGGCCTTTACTTCCTCCTTCAAAAAAGAAAGGAAAACAATCCATTTGCCATCAGGCGAAATATGCGGAAACCAATCATGAAACTCACCGTTCGTAATGGCTTTCTGCTCGCTGCCATCGGCTTTCATGCGATAAAGCTGCATTGTACCGGTACGGGCAGAATTGAAATAAATGTATTTTCCATCGGGTGTGTACTCGGGTCCATCATCGAGTCCCTTTGTGTCCGTTAGCCTCTCTTCAGCACCGCCCTCCGCCGGAACACGGTAAATATCAAAATCCCCGTTACGTTGCCCTGTGAATACAAGGTGTTTTTTATCGGGCGACCAGCCATGCAAATACGACGGACCTTTCGGGGTCACTTGTTTGGGTTCGCCACCTGTTACTGGAACGGTGTAAATAATAGAGCCACCTAATGCCTGTACGCCACTGCTCAAGCCAAGCATCTTACCATCGAAGGAAAGAACGTGGTCGTTGTTGTTGTTCTTTACACTGCCCGTATTGAGTTGAGCAGGCTGACCTTTGGCCAGATTGAACGCATAGATCAGACCATCGCTGTTATAAATCAGTGTTTTATTGTCAGGAGTCCAGTTGGGCGCCTGAAGCGACTTTGGCGAATTGTAAATCACCCGGCGATTGCCCGACGCTACGTCCAGAATCTCCAGATTACTGCCTAAATACTGACGATAGGGAACCAGGCTTTCGGGCGCAGGTGCACTAATCCGTACATCGCGAAAAGTACCCCGCTCCAGTACGTCTTTATTATGTGAACTCACAAATAAGCCAACATACACCTCGTCGCCCAGACTTAGATCGGTAACCTGCTCCGTAACAAACGGCTCACCAAACTTTGCAACCCGCATGGTATACGTAGTGCCCTTACGCTCAAGCTGAATCACATCCGCCTGGGTTATTTTTGATTTAATCTCCTCTGTTTCAGCTCCCGACGTACGTCTAAACTGTAGTGAAGTCAGCCCATCGCCATGTTCGACCGCATTAATATGTGGCGATTTACCATCCTGGCTGCTACGTACCATCCAGCCGACCTTTCGGTGAGGATCTACGCCTTTCCCAACAAGTGCAGCCCGTGTGTACAAAATGAAGTCACCCTTCATACGCTTCCACAGATAGTGGAATTCATCGTGATCAAACCAGACATTATAGCCTGAACCGGACAAAGTATATTCGCGGGTTTTGGGGTTATAAGTCGCCGAACCTTTCTTCAGTACGTCGCCAACATCACCGTGCCCTTCGAACAGGCCAAGTGATGTATTTTGGGCGGAACCCGAGACGGCTGTCAGGCAAACAACGCTCGAAACGAAAAGCAGGTTGAGTAATTTCATCAGAAAGGATTTTAGGCAATGGTTAAATTCGGACGACGCAAGGTTATGAAACTGGCTTTTTGTTTCGATACGTAGCCATACTGCTACTTTTTCACCAGCATGTGATTAGCTGCCAACTGATTTTTTAAGAAGCATAGATTTGA
Source organism: Spirosoma sp. (assembly GCF_048594605.1). Lineage (GTDB taxonomy): Bacteria > Bacteroidota > Bacteroidia > Cytophagales > Spirosomataceae > Spirosoma. The sequence goes on along the minus strand of NZ_JBMDWV010000034.1, from coordinate 19,405 downwards.
ATATTCTACCGATTACGGATTCGAAAAATGTTCTGATGCCACCTCTGCTTTAATCAGATGCTTGTTTAGACACCCTGCTTTGTTGCAAGTCGGGCTGAGCTGTGTAATTTTGGCTCAGTAAGTGTCGGCAACGATTACTTGCCTAAACCCTACATAAGCATGGAACAAACGCAAGGTCAGGTTAGCGAAATCGCTCGCCATCAACAAGCTTTTTCGCTGGCAGGAAAATTAGCCCTCATAACGGGAGGGGGTAGTGGAATTGGCTTTGATATTGCCCGCTGTATGGTTCAGGCTGGCGCTACCGTCGTTATCACCGGGCGTCGGGAGCAACCGCTAAAGGAGGCCGTAACGACTCTAATAGCAGAAGGAACAAGCAGCAGAGCGCACTACGTTGTCAATGACGTAACAGAGCGGGCATCGCTGGAAAATCTGGTTTCCGAAATTGAAACGACATATGGTTCCATTGATATTCTGGTCAATAATGCGGGAATCAACATGAAAAAGCCAGCTCTGGAAGTTACCGATGAGGACTTCGATCGCATTGTCAGCACGAACTTAAACGCCGTTTTTACGCTAACCCGTACCTGTGCCAAACGGATGCTCGAACGACGTAGTGGTTCGATCATTATGATTTCGTCGATGGCCGCTTATTATGGCATCGATCGGGTCGTAGCCTATGCAGCGTCCAAATCGGCGGTAGAAGGAATGGTACGTGTGCTGGCTTCCGAATTTTCCGGGCAAGGGGTTCGGGTCAATTCCATTGCACCGGGCTTTATTGAAACAGCCATGAGTAAAACCGCGATGGGGGGCGATCCTGACCGGTTTGCACGCGCCATGCGCCGGACGCCGATGGGTGCTTTTGGTAAACCTGAAGACATTGGCTGGGCTGCTGTTTTTCTGGCTTCCGAAGCGGCTCGCTACATTACGGGCGTATCATTGCCAGTTGATGGTGGCAACTCAATTGGTTTTTAGTGCCTCTTACTACGTAGTATAGATTCGCTCTCAGCCTTTAATTTATTAGTTTCTTTTTCTACACGTTACAGAACAAAGCTTACTCACCGGATGGTAGAACAGTACAAACAACAGCAGCCGTATTTGTTAGCCCTAGATTCGATCATTTTGGGATTCGATGGTGATAAGTTAAACGTACTGTTGGTAAAGCGGGGTGTGGAGAAAGAAACCTGGTCGTTAATGGGTGGATGGCTTCAGCCCAACGAGAGTCTGGAACAGGCCGTTGTCCGGATTCTGTTTGAACTGACTGGCTTAAACAACGTATATCTGGAACAACTGCATGCTTTTGGCGATCCCAGCCGGGACCCAATTGTCCGAACAGTTTCCGTCGCCTATTTCGCCTTAGTGAAAGTGGCCGATTACGAATCAAAAATTTCGGAAACTTTTCAGGCACGCTGGTTTCCCCTCTACGACCTCCCTCCTCTTTTGTTTGATCATGCCGATATGGTTGATCTAGCCATTAAACACCTCCGTTACAAGGCTGCTCAACATCCTATTGGCTTCGAACTGTTGCCGGAGAAATTTACAATTCCTCAGCTAAAGAAATTGTACGACGCCATTTATAACACGGAATTTGACAAGCGGAACTTCAGCCGAAAGATTTTATCTACTAACCTGCTCATTAAATTGAACGAGAAGCAGAAAGGCTTTTCGAAGCGGGGCGCTTTTTTTTATCAGGTTGACACCAAAAAGTATCAACAGCTTACCCACTCCTTTCTGAACTTTATTCCGAATCCTGATACGTTGCTTTAGAATACGGCTTAAGTTCGGTGGCGTTTTTTGAATTGCAACGGATTTTCGCCCGTAACGCGCCGAAATATTTTGTTGAAGTAAGACAAGCTTTCGAAACCACACGCGAAGCAGGCTTCCGTAACGGTATTGTCTACCAGCAATAACTTCTGCGCCTGATTCACCCGATACTTATTCAGGAACTGCGTAAACGTTAGCCGGGTCATCCGCTTAAAATATCGACAAAAGGCCGCTTCAGTTAAATTAGCGAGTGTGGCCGCTTCCATGATATCGATTTTACGGACGTAGTGTTCGGCAATAAACTGGTGGATGCGCTTGAGTCGCAGTTGCTCATTCAGGTTGTAAACGCTGGTAACGACTTCGCCATGTAACGCTACGTATTCGGAACTGGCTGCCAGTTGCTGAAAGATTTTCAGCAGGAGCATCAGCCGCTCAAAAGGTGGCAGATCAGCCAACTGCTTTAATTGCTCACCAACAACCTGTTTTATTGACCCGTAGAATGAAATACCCGAACGAGCGCGTTCGAATAATTGCGCGATTGCCGTCAGTTCAGGCGCCTGCCAGAATACCTCACCCAGAAAATTTTCCTTTAGCTGGACGACTACTTTCTGATGATCGGTCCTAACACCGTAATCAAAATTCAGATGCGGAATGTTGGGCCCAATAAACACCAAATCACTCCCTTCGTAGCGGGAAATATGATCGCCCACATGACGAGTACCATTGGTTCCTTCGATATAGACAATTTCGTATTCCGGATGATAGTGCCATAGAAATACGTCACTCAGATGAGGAGTCAGCAACAGGTGGAACGAGCTATTCGTATCCGGATTTATCTGCTCAAAAGAGACTTTCATTATTTCATCTTTTTTACCAATTTTCGATACGTAGTGAGTTATCTATCCAGATTATGAGCAATATAGTTCAAAAACTGGCAAGTTCTGTCGTAACACCTGTACTACGTAGCAGACTACCTTTGTTACAACAAAAACACCCTTAAATACCAGATCAGTGATGGAAGCGACAAAAACAATGGCCCCTGCTATGATTCCGGATAATGCTCACAAAGACATTCCAGGCAACCCGTCGACAGCAACCAGCAGCAAAATCAAACTGAACGACCGATCCAATGGGAAATCGTTACGTGTGCTGTCGGAAGAAGACTGGCAGTTCTGGAAAGACAACGGATATATCGTTATCAAACAGGCCGTTCCTAAAGAAAACGCGGAACGCTTAGCCCGGCTCTTGTGGGAATTTGAAGAAAAAGACCCGACCGATCCCTCCACCTGGTACGCTCCTCCACGGGCTGAGATGAAAATGAAAGAGTTGACTAACAGTGGCATGGTTGAGCTCTACAACCACCAGTACGAATGGGACAACCGGCAATACCCGCGTGTTTACGATGCATTCGTCGACATTTGGGGAACCGAAAAACTGTGGGTTACCATCGACCGCGCGAATCTGAATCTCCCCGTTCAACCCGGTTTCGAATTTAAAGGCTTTATCCACTGGGACTATGATCCGGAAACCAAACCACAGAACGTACAGGGCGTGTTGGCATTGGCCGATCAGACCGACGAAAATATGGGTGGATTTCAGTGCATTCCCGAACTCTATCGAACATACGACACCTGGAAATTAACGCAGCCTACCGACCGCGATCATTTCAAACCGGATATTACGGGCTTCGATCTGGTGAAAGTAAAAATGGAAGCGGGCGATTTGCTGATTTTCAACAGTACACAACCGCACGGCATTCGGCCCAATCTATCCAAGGATAAAGTGCGTCTGGCTCAATACATTTCGATGATGCCTGCCGAAGAAGATAATGAGGCACTACGTCAGTGGCGCATTACGTCCTGGCGCGACCGTCAGGCTCCTGAAGGTTATGCTTTTCCCGGTGATCCACGTAACTGGGAAAAAACCCGCTACGAACGAGCCAACCTGTCGGAACTAGGCGAAAAACTTCTGGGGCTACGTCAATGGGAGTAAATCAGATACAGCAAGTGTAATTGATAGGTTAAAGGCATTTAAGTGATACCATAGACGAAAAAGTAGGCTCAATCCGTGCCTACTTTTTCTATTTAGATAATCGATATTTTTAAGTGTCGCTTTGACAACTAAATTTTAAGTGTCATTTTTACACTAAAAAAGCAAGCATACTAAAAACATTAACCCGAACCTACTATGTCGAACGTAACGCTAGGCGATCAGGAATTTTTCAAAGGCATTGGCCCAATTTCTTACGAAGGAGTTCAATCGAAAAACCCATTGGCTTTCAAATGGTACAACCCCGAATTAATTGTAGCCGGGAAGACGCTGCGTGAGCATATGCGATTTGCCATTAGCTACTGGCATACGTTCACCGGAACCGGTGGTGACCCGTTTGGCCCCGGTACGCGTCAATTTGCCTGGGATCTGAACAGCGATCCTGTTGTTCGGGCGAAGCACAAGATGGATGCAGCGTTTGAGTTTTTCACGAAAATTGGTGCCCCTTATTATTGCTTTCACGACATCGATTTGATTGATGAAGGACCAACGGCCAGCGATTACGAAAAGCATCTGCAGAGTATTGTTGATTACGCGAAGGAGAAACAACAGGCCAGCGGGGTGAAATTGCTGTGGGGAACGGCCAATGTTTTCTCGAATCCGCGGTACATGAATGGGGCCTCCACCAACCCTGATTTTGCCGTTGTGGCCTATGCCGGTACGCAGGTGAAAAACGCAATTGATGCTACCATTGCCCTGAATGGCGAGAACTACGTATTCTGGGGCGGTCGGGAAGGCTACATGTCGCTGCTGAACACAAATATGAAACGGGAAGTCGAACACCTGGCCCGTTTTCTGACAATGGCGCGCGATTATGCCCGCAAGCAAGGGTTCAACGGTACGTTTTTCATTGAGCCAAAGCCGATGGAGCCGACCAAACATCAGTATGATTATGATGCCGCTACGGTGATTGGGTTCCTCCGTCAGTACGGGCTGGACAAGGATTTCCAGCTCAATATCGAAGTCAACCACGCTACGTTAGCAGGTCATACATTCGATCATGAACTTCAGGTAGCGGCCGATGCCGGTATGCTAGGCAGTATTGACGCCAACCGGGGCGATAATCAGAATGGCTGGGATACCGACCAGTTTCCAATCAATTTATACGAGTTGACAGAAGCCATGCTGGTTATTCAACAGGCGGGTGGCATCAAACCAGGCGGTATTAACTTCGACGCGAAGGTGCGTCGCAACTCAACTGATCTGGAAGATATTTTCGTGGCGCACATCAGCGGTATGGATGCCTTTGCCCGGTCATTTGTCATTGCGAATCGAATTCTTCAGGAATCGGACTATCTGAAATTCCGGGCTGAGCGCTACGAATCGTTCAACGCAGGCGCTGGCAAAGATTTCGAAGACGGAAAACTATCGCTCGAAGACCTGCGCAGCTATACGATGCAAAACGGCGAGCCACAGCTACGTAGCGGCAAGCAGGAATGGCTCGAAAGCCTTATCAATCAGTACATTTAGCCATCAATAATAGCCACAGAGCGCATAAAGAGAACTTTGTGCCTCTGTGGTTAAATCACTACGTAACGCATTATTTACCAAAGAAAAATTATAGAATTTTCCAACAAAATGCTGTTCTTTAAGTGTGAAACCTTACACTGACGATCTTAAACAGCAAATTGAGCGCGTCCTGCACTGGGAACCGTCGTCGCATTGGCGGCCACGCGACTTTGTGCATTTAAGTGAGCTTATCTGCAATCGTACCGATCAGTACGTAGATGCCCATGAGTTGCAGGCATTCTGGCAGTCGTCAACTGTTTCATCACCCGTTTTTCTGGATGCACTCGCTTGTTTTATTGACTATTCTGATTGGGGCGACTTCTGCAATCGTAATTTTTACGGAACTGTAGAAACCGATGACGAAACCCAACTGCTTCACGCACCCATGTGGGAAATTCCGATACGTTGGGTCATTGCCATCTGCTGGTTCTCTGTTATTGCGTCTATAACCATCGGCATTTTATTGGTATTAAAACGATAAACGATTCATCGCTCTAACTCGTTATTATTCCACGATATAGCCGTTTGTAAGAACGTAGTGAAATGCCTACGTGTCGCTATCTTACAGCTCGATTCGGACTAAGAACCACAATTTAATTTAAGCGACCGAATGGTACGTTTTCCTTTAAGTATAAGCCTGTTGCTTGGTGCCTCAATGGTAATGGCACAACCCGTCCCCAAAGCTAAACCAGCTAATACGAAACCTGCTCCCCTGAATCTGAATGCGCCTATTCCGCTCGACCCCGACGTGAAAGTTGGGAAGCTGCCGAATGGACTGACGTATTACATCCGCAAAAATGCTGAGCCCAAAAATCGCGCTGAACTTCGGTTAGTGATTCGGGCAGGCTCGGTGCTGGAAAACGAGAATCAGCAAGGTTTGGCCCACTTCATGGAACACATGGAGTTTAACGGCACGAAGAATTTCCCCAAAAACGAACTGGTTAATTTCCTGCAATCATCGGGTGTGCGGTTTGGGGCCGACCTGAACGCGTACACGGGTTTCGATGAGACGGTGTATCAGTTGCCTGTACCGACCGATTCGGTTAATGTCTTTACCAATGCCTTTCAAATTCTGGAAGATTGGGCCCATAACGCTACCCTTGATCCTACAGAAATTGATAAAGAACGGGGTGTTGTGCTCGAAGAACGGCGTCTGGGGCGCGGTGCGGGCCAACGGATGCGGGATCAGTATTTCCCCGCTCTACTGAATAATTCGCAATATTCGAAGCGGTTGCCTATCGGTACAGAGCAGGTACTCACTACGTTTCGACCGGAAACGCTACGTCAGTTTTACAAAGACTGGTATCGGCCTGATCTGATGGCGGTTATTGCAGTTGGCGATTTTGATGTAAAGCAGGTTGAAGGGATAATCCGTGAAAAATTCGGACGAATTCCGGCCATAAAAAATCCGAAACCACGTACTGAATATGATATTCCGGCGCACAAAGACACTAAGGTAGTGGTCGTGACCGATCCCGAACAACCCAATACGGTGGTGCAGGTAATTTATAAACGTCCTGAAATCAAGGAAAAAACCTTGAACGATTTACGGGAAAGTATCAAGCGGGGCTTATTCAATACCATGCTGGGCAATCGGATTCAGGAGCTGACGCAGCGTGCCAATCCGCCTTTTCTGGGAGGCTACAGTAATTACAGCGATTTTCTGGGTAATATTGATGCCTTTACGTCCATCGCCGTTGCCAAAGAAGGAAACGTAGAGCGAGCGATTCGGGCCGTGCTCGATGAAAACGCCCGAGTCAAACAATTTGGCTTTACGCCCACTGAACTGGCCCGTGCCAAGCAGGAATTCATGACGAACGTAGAGCAGGCCTATAGCGAACGTAACAAAACGCGTTCGGTCAACTTCGTGAATGAGTACGTTCAGAATTTTACGGATAAGGAACCGTATACCAGCATTGACTTCTACTACGACTTTCTCAAAAAAGTCCAGGATGGGATCAAACTGGACGAAGTAAATATACTGGTCGATCAATTTATTCATAACGACAACCGGGCGGTGATTGTCATGGCGCCGGAAAAAGATAAAGCCAAACTTCCAACCGTTCAGCAGATTCTGAGCTACGTGAACGATGCGGGTAAAGGCTTAACCGCCTACGAAGACAAGACGCTCGATAGCCCACTACTGGCGAAGCAGCCAACCGGCTCACCCGTTGTCAATGAAAAGCAGATCAAAGATATCGGCGTAACAGAATGGACACTTAAAAACGGCGTTCGGGTCGTATTAAAACCAACCGATTTCAAAAACGATCAAATTTTGTTTGCCGCCAGCAGCTTAGGTGGTACGTCGCTTTACGATCTGAAAGATTTCCCGTCTGCCCGCTTCTCGTCGACGTTGGCGGCAATGGGCGGCACGGGTGAATACAACCAGGTGCAGTTAGGCAAATTTCTGGCCGGAAAGCAGGTCAGCGTATTTCCATACGTAGGCGAACTGAGCGAAGGTCTCAATGGCAGTGCAGCTCCTAAAGATTTAGAAACTGCCCTGCAACTGCTTTACAGCTATTTTACCCAGCCCCGTAAAGACGCTGACGTAGTGAAAGGCTTTTTGTCGAATCAGCGAAGCGCGCTGCAAAACCAGATTAATACGCCTACGCCACAACGGGTCTTTCAGGATACGGTAACCGTAACGCTGGGCAACAATAATCCGCGTCGGCAGCCCCTTAAACCTGAAGATTTAGATAAAATCGACCTTGATCGAGCCTTACAAATTTACCAGGATCGCTTCGCCAATGCCGGTGATTTTACGTTCATCTTTGTTGGCAATTTCAAGGAAGATCAGTTGAAACCGCTTATCGAGAAATACCTTGGTGGGTTACCGGCCACGGATAAGAATGAGAAATTCAAGGATTTAGGCATCCGGATTCCGAGTGGACAAATCAGCAAGACCGTTTACCGCGGCCTCGACCCGAAGGCGGCTGTTCAGCTTGTGTACAGTGGCGATTTAACCTGGACTTCAGAAACCACTACGCAGTTAGACGCCTTGGCGGAAGTGCTGGAAATTAAACTGATTGAAAAACTTCGGGAAGAAGAAAGTGGCGTTTATGGGGTCAGTGCAAGTGCAGCTTACGCCAAATATCCCGTACCACGTTACACGTTCCGGATCAACTTCGGCTGTGGCCCTGAAAACGTCGAAAAACTGATCGCCAAAACCCAGGAACTGATCAACGATGTAAAGCAGAAAGGTGCACTGCCCGCCGATATTGCCAAGTTCAAAGCGGAAACCCGTCGCGAAACCGAAGTTCAACTGAAAGACAATCAATTCTGGCTCGGCTATTTACAGAATCAGTATTACAATGGTGACGCTCCCGACGAAGTTCTGCATGAAGAGGAGCAACTGAAAAAAGTAACGGTTGAGAGCACGAAGGAAGCCGCTACTACGTATCTGGGCTCCAACTATATCCGGTTAGTACTGATGCCGGAGAAGAAACAGTAAAGCGGGTCTTTTAACAACTTGTATTAGTTAGTGTACACCATCGGGTGAAATCTTTGACGTTACCTGGTATAACCTCTGTTGTCAAAGAAAAGTACAAAATTTAATTTCCTATTCACGAGGCTGTAAGCAGCTTTAGACTGAACTCTACTTTTGTTCAGTCTAAAGCTGCTTATTTGCTTAGTAGCCTATTTTATAGGAAACCGTGTACTTATTAAGAAATTTATGTTTCTTATATCCGGCATAAGAATTTTATTATCAGGCTATTAACCACCCTTTCACTCACTAAAAATAATTTCTCATGAAAGCATGTATTTGCACAAAGCTTACTACGCTATCTGTAGTACTAATGCTCTGCACATTCAGCGCGACTGCGCAAACAGGCTATTTTGAAGCAGCCCCTCAATTACGCATCAGTTCAGACCAAAACAGCCATATTAAGAAATTGGTCTTCTACCGCCTTAAGTTGAGTGATTTACGAGATTATTTGTTAAAAGCACCCGTTGAATTTACGAATAAAGGTCCCGCTATCCCTTTGCAAATTCCCTTACCTGATGGTAGTGTCGAAACCTTCGACATGCTCGAATCGCCTGTCTTAGCACCCAACGTAGCAGCCAAGCATCCTGACATAAAAACGTATAATGGACAGGGTCAGACGCACCGAAACTATACCATCCGCATCAGTTTTACAACCTTAGGGTTCAATGCGGTCATTTTAGGCGTGGACGGTGATGCGGTCTATTTCGATAAGGTGTCGACTGACAAGACCGACCAACTCTACCGAACATATTTTGCCCGCGATGCTGAACGCCCCAAACCAACAAAGTCTTTTGGGCAATTCAAAAGCACTAAATGCGGCACTGACCAGACGAATGTTCCTTCGACTAAGACTCAAGATACCAACAAAGGGGCTCGTCTGAATAACGCTCAAAACAATACGGGCAACGTACTGAGGGTATTTCGATTGGCGATGGCCGCCAATGGAGAGTTTACCCAGCAAGCTGTTTATGGGGGTGATGTCAATGCCGCCTTTGCCGGATTAGTAGGCTATGTTAACCGACTGAATGCGGTATACCGAGTTGAACTAAGTGTTCAGTTGAACTTGGTTAGCGATGTGAGCTTAGTTTATTCCAATACTGCCACTGATCCCTATACTAATAATGACCAGGATGCAATGTTGGATGAAAACCTGGCCAACCTTAGTGCGGTTATTGGTAGCGCCAATTATGATATTGGCCACGTACTGGGAACAGCAGCAGGATCGGGAGGAGGAGTTGCTGTCAGAGGTTCAGTTTGTGATGACGGGCAGAAAGGCCAGGGCGTATCTGGTGTCGGAGACGGCTCATATGCGCCGGTGTTTGATGATCAGTTAGTGGCTCATGAAATAGGGCACCAATTTGACATGTCTCATAGCTATAATAGCAGTATTCCCGTTTGTACCACCCGCAGACCGGAAACGTCGGTCGAACCTGGTTCAGGAACAACTATCATGAGTTATGGCTTTACCTGTAATGATAATACAGGGAGTGATGATTACGAACAGCCTGTATATGCACCCTTCCTTACGTTCCATAGTACTAATTATAGTCAGGCCGAAGCTTTTATCGCTACGTTATCCTGTTATACAACGACAAGTCTGCCTAATGTGGCACCGGTAGTCGTGATGCCAGCCAATCGTACCATTCCCAAATCAACCCCGTTTACTTTAACGGGTACCGCTACGGACCTTAATCCGGCCGATGTACTGACCTATTCCTGGGAAGGGATGAATATTGGAACAATGACGCCTGATCTAACTACGCTGGACAATACGGCACAGCCTCCTTTTTTTAGAAGCTATGAACCCGTATTAAGTGGAACGCGAACGTTTCCTCGCTTATCAGCCATACTCAATGGCTTCAATCAGGCCAGAGGAGACAAACTACCTTCGGTAGGTGTTGTTACTACCCATCGATTAACCGTCCGCGATGGAATGGGTGGCCTTTCGTATGGTGAAATGAACGTAACGGTCGATGAGAATTCAGGACCATTTCTGGAGACAACGAACCTATCGGGCATTTATCGGCAAAATACACCCAAAACTATCACATGGAGTGTCAATAACACGACTGCCCCCCGGTCAGTTGCGCCAACGTCGATATTTTGCTATCGACCGACGGAGGCCAATCCTTCACTACTGTACTGGCTTCTAACACGCCCAATGATGGTAGTCAAGTCATTACTTTACCCAACGTAGTAACTACCCAGGCTCGCATTAAGGTTGCCAGTAGCAACAATATCTTCTTTGACATTTCGAATGCTGATTTCACCATCACCGACGCTTTACCAGACCTGACACCTGTTTTATACACAAGCCCTTCAACCCACTACGGGAACACCAACTTTACGGTTGTTGTGGATGTCTTTGAAATTAATTCAGTTTCCACTAGCGGACTGGTAACAGCCAGGATCAGCAAAGACTCAAAATTTAATTTGACTATGCCTCCCACTGCCACCTCTATCGGCAGCCGATCGGTTCAGAATAGTGCGTGGTCCTTTAGTGCATTGGACCCCGATTATTATGTCTTAACAACTGAACAGGTAATTGACAATGGCACGATGCTCTCGTTTGGGTTGACTGGACTGTTAAGTCCAGGCGCAACCTCAGGGATATTGAGTATTAGCTCGATGCTAGTTGGAGGAAGCGGGGGAGAATCTATGTCTACGATTGCCAATAATGTGGACGCCGATAAGATCGACTATTTCCAGCAATAAACGTGAGTTAGTAAAAAGGCATCTAAAACCACTCTTCCAAGACTAGCGCAGGAGTGGTTTTAGATGCCACATAAGTGCGGGCCTAACAATATATTACTCGATTAATTGAATAGATAGTAATCACTAGTCTGTGAGGGTAAACTCGACGGGTACGTTCGTTTTTTTGATAGCCCCCATTCCGCCCTCTACGTTTACTACGTTATTAAATCCGCGCGCTTTTAAAATCGAGTTGGCGACCATCGAACGATACCCTCCGGCGCAGTGCACATAAACGGGTTCGTTTCGCTGAATCTCAGCCATATGATCGTTCAGGTTGTCTAACGGCAGATTTTTAGCACCTTTTACGTGTTCCTCATCAAATTCAACAGGCTTTCGAACATCAACAATTGCTACGTTCGGGTTATGCTGCCAGCGCTGTGCAAATTCTTCTGCTGAAATAGACTCAATTGTATCTACTTCTTTTCCTGCCTGCTGCCACGCCGGAAAGCCCCCATCTAAAAATCCAATGCAGTTATCGTAGCCAACACGAGCCAGTCGCAAAACGGTTTCGCCCTCCTGCCCTACAGGCGTAATGAGAGCGATCGGTTGCGTAAGATCAGGAATGAGTGCGCCAACCCAGGGAGCAAATTGACCGTTAAGACCAATATTGATTGAATTTGGAATAAACCCTTGAGCAAAATCGGCCGCATTACGTACATCCAGCAACAAAGCCCCCGTTTCGTTGACAGCGGCTTCGAAGGCATCGGGCAGAAAGGCCTGGCTTCCACGCTGAAGAACGCGATCAATGGACTCGTACCCTTCTTTATTAAGGCGGGCGTTTTCAGCAAAATAAGCGGGAGCCTGCGTTAACCCGTCGAGCACTTTTTCGATAAATTCATCTTTCGATTTTGCCCGAAGCGCGTAGTTGAACCGTTTCTGATTCCCTAACGTATCGGTTGTTTCTTTGCTCATATTCTTACCACAGGCCGAGCCTGCACCGTGAGCCGGATACACCGTTACGTTGTCAGGTAAGGGAATAATTTTGGTTTGCAGGCTGTCGAAAAGCATTCCGGCTAAGTCATGTTCAGTCAGATTGCCTTTAATGGCCAGATCTGGGCGTCCAACATCGCCAATAAACAACGTATCACCCGTGAAAATAGCTTTTTCGTTTCCGTTTTCGTCAATGAGCAAATACGTAGTTGACTCGAGCGTATGACCAGGCGTATGCAGAACCTTAATCACTACGTCCCCCAGTGCAAACATTTCGCCATCTTTGGCATGATAAACTTCATAGGTTGTATTGGCATTCGGCCCATATACTATGGTGGCGCCGGTTTTCCAGGCTAAGTCCAGATGCCCTGATACAAAATCAGCATGAAAATGCGTCTCGAAAACATACTTAATTCGGGCGCCATCTTTCTCGGCTTTACGGATGTAAGGCGCTGTTTCGCGTAACGGATCAATGATAGCCGCTTCGCCATTGCTCTCAATATAATAGGCCCCCTGCGCCAGACAGCCTGTATACAATTGTTCGATTACCATACCTATTGTTTTCTATTTATGCCATCTCAAATTATAGTGGAGTCATTTCAGGAAAATCTCCTTTGAGATCATATACATCGCTACAATCAGCACAAACCAACCGAAGCCTCTTCTGAGTTTGTCGGGTGCGACGAATTGGGCCAAATACATTCCGGTAAAAATACCAATGATTGATAAACCCGTAAATGGTAGTAGAAAATTCCAGTTTAAGGGGGTATGGTGAATATCCCCCAGGAAGCCAACAAAGGAATTAATGGCAATTATGAAAACCGACGTAGCAACAGCCCTATGAACAGGTAAGCCCGCCAGCAGTACCAGCATTGGCACGATCAGGAACCCACCTCCCGCTCCAATTGTACCCGTCAATACACCCACGGCCAGTCCGTCAAGGGCCAGGTTACCGTATCGTGGTCTGCCGTCGGCAGCTTCGCCCTGCTCAGGCCGATCATTACGTATCATTGCCCGAGCGGCAATGATCATGATAAAAGCAAAAAAATAAAGGATAGCATCACTCTTGGAAAGCACATAATTCCCAATCCGAAGCATTGGATCAGGAAGAAAAGGCAATAAAAAGCGACGGCTCAGGTAAACAGATACAAAAGATGGAAGTGCAAAAGCCGCCGTGACAGGCAAGTCAACCCGCTTTTTCAGGATATGATTAAGCGAACCAACAAACGAAGTAGATCCAACGACAAATAAGGAATATGTAGTGGCCAGAACGGTAGGAATATCAAATACGTAAATAAAAATTGGTAATGTCAGAATAGACCCCCCTCCTCCAGCCAGCCCAATAACCAAGCCTACAACGATAGCTGACGCATAACCAAATAACTCCTGTGCACTCATGTAGTTACAAAACTACACTTCTTAGGTGAGTTGTTTTGCCCGTTGACTAATGAAAAACCCCTTGGATGTAACCAAGGGGTTTTTCATTCAACAGTACTTACCTGAAAATTAGTCCTGCGGATTATTGAGGTTACTATGATGACGGCTGTAAACGAAATAAACGATTAGCCCCAACGTACCCCACACCAGGAAAGCAATTTTCGTATCTGTCCGTAGGTTCCACATCAGATACAGGTTTGCCAGAATTCCCGCCGTAGCAACAAACGGCAGGGCAGGAGTTCTGTAAGGACGTTCCAGATTAGGCTCCCGGACACGTAGCAGCCACACCGCTCCGCAAATCATGGCAAAAGCCAGCAACGTACCAGAGCTGCACAATTCCGAAACCTTGTCGATCGGCGTTAGTGCGGCAACAATCGAGACGATAGTTCCTACAAGAATTGTACTCTTCCAGGGTGTCTTGAATGTTGGGTGTATAGCCGCGAATAAACCCTTAGGCAATAATCCATCCTTGGCCATACCCAGGAAAACCCGTGTCTGGCCAAGCATCATTACCAGCATTACGGAAGTCAAACCGGCAATGGCTGCAATCGTGATGATATACACCGCCCAAGTAAGGCCTGCATCAGCAAAAGCCTGAGCAACAGGCGCTTTGAGATCAAGACTTTTGTAATTTACCATACCCGTCAACACAGCAGTTACCATGATATACAGCACCGTACAAATGATAAGTGAGGCAATAATGGCGAATGGTACGTCTTTCCGGGGATTGATTGCTTCGCCCGCCTGAGTTGAAACAGCGTCGAAACCAATATACGCGAAGAACACAATACTGGCGGCCGTAACAATACCACTAAAGCCATAGTGTTGCTGACCATCTTTCATAACTGGCTCCGGAATAAACGGTGTCCAGTTAGCAGAATCGATGTAAAAAGCACCAGCGATAATAACGAAGATAACAACCGCTACTTTCAATATAACGATCAGGTTATTGGTGCTGGCCGCTTCTTTGATACCCTTTACCAGAATGTACGTAACAACCCACACAATGACGAAAGCCGGTAAATTCATAGCAAACGTAAAGTCGGGAACGGCTTGTCCCGCAGCACGTAGTGCTTCTGCTTTTTCGTGCGCTGTTACCGGATCGTTCATCAACCAGATTGGTGGGTCGATGTGAAAAAGGTGGAGTAGTTTTTCAAAATACCCTGACCAGCTAACGGCTACCGTTGTGGCGCCCATCATATATTCAAGCACCAGGTTCCAGCCAATGAACCAGGCAAAAATCTCACCGACCGTACCATACGAATACGCATAAGCCGACCCTTCTACCGGAAGAATAGATGCAAACTCAGCGTAGCACAGAGCGGCAAACGTACAGGCTAAACCCGCAATCATGAATGAAAGAACTAACGCCGGACCTGCCCACTGATTAGCCGCAATACCTGTTAGTACAAATACGCCCCCACCAATAACGGCACCAATACCCAGCGAGGTTAATCCCCATCGGGTTAAGACGCGTTTTAGCTCACTCTTTTGCATATCTGCCGCATAAGCCGAGAGGGGCTTTTTGCGCATTACGCTAGTATCGACAGGTTTTATTTGGGTTTCCATGCAGAAAAATACAGTTTGGTGATCGTGTCGTTTCGAAAAATATTCTTAGGTAAAAACGTTGGGAAAGATAGTAAATTCTACGACATGAACCAGAAAAAGCCGGATAGTTTTCACACCATCCGGCTTTTTCTGGCTTAATAAATTAGGACTGTGAAGGACGAATCAGCGGCTTTTTCTCTTTCTTTTCTTTCTTCGCTGTAAACTCCTCTGGCGTAGCAGGGGCCTTCGTTGTAAAGTCAGCAGGGATAGCATCGAAGCCCGTTTTCTTTTCGGCGATGGCCGGAATGGCAGCATCCTGCTCCTGGTCACGGCTCAGTGCATCAACCACAATCGGCGTAGCAACGAACAGCGATGAGTACGTACCAAACACGACTCCAATCAGCATAGCGAATGAGAAACCCCGTATCGTTTCACAACCAAAGACGAAAAGGACTAACAGCACCAGAATGGTTGAGAAACCCGTTACGGCCGTACGGCTCAACGTACTGTTCAGGGCGTTGTTAATAATTGTCGGAATGCTTTCCCGTTTGCCTTTATTTTCAGCCAGATATTCACGAATCCGGTCGAATACCACAACGGTATCGTTCATCGAGTATCCCATGATGGTAAGCAAGGCACCTACAAACGCCTGGTCAACGTCGAGCGAGAAGGGCAGAATGCCATTGAAGAACGTGAAAATCGCCAGGATAATCAATACGTCGTGGAACATAGCTACCACAGCGCCATAACCAAACGCGAGCTTCTTAAAGCGAATCAGAATATAAACAAAGACAACAGCAACCGCTAGTAAAATCGACCATAACGCCGAAGTCAGAATATCGTAGGCAATGGTTGGACCCACTTTCTGCGAACTTTCAATCTTGGCCGGATTACCCTGAATGGTGCTTAGTCCTTTGTAAATAGCGGCTTCAGCCTTTTTATCCGCTCCCTGCGAATTATCGTCGATCAAATAAGGAGTCGTCACTTTCACCTGGTTCGAGCCAATACCCGTACCGCCGTAGGTTTTCACTTCGGGAGACGCGCCTAATATACCCTCCAGCGAGTTGCGAACATCGTCGGTGCTAACCGCTTTCTCGAAACGGATAACGTACGAACGACCGCCTTTAAAATCAACACCTAACCCAAAGCCCTTGAAAACGGCGGAGATAATACCGGCCGCAATGATCACCGACGAGATGGTATAATACAGTTTGCGACGCGACACGAAGTCGAAATTCGAATCAGCAAACAGATTCTTCGCCCAGGAGGATGAGAAGGTTAACGTTTTACCGTTGCGAATGTAGTATTCCAGCAACAGTCGTGTGATGAAAACAGCCGCGAAAAGCGACGTCAGGATACCGATGATCAGCGTTGTAGCAAAGCCCAGAATCAGACCCGTTCCGAAAATAAACAGAACGACCCCTGTCAGGAACGTCGTTACGTTCGAGTCGATAATTGACGACATAGCGTTCTTAAAACCATCCGCAACGGCTACCTTAAAGGTTTTCCCTTCGGCCAGTTCTTCTTTGATCCGTTCAAAAATCAGTACGTTGGCGTCCACGGCCATACCGATCGAAAGAACGATACCAGCAATGCCCGGCATAGTTAATACCGCGCCAAGCGAGGCCATTACGCCCAGCAGGAAGAACAGGTTGATCAGCAACGCAATGTCGGCAATGAAGCCCGCCCGGTTATAATAGAATACCACAAAGCCCAGTACCAGCAGGATACCTACCAGCGACGAAAGGACACCAGCGCTAACGGCCTCCGAACCTAACGTAGCACCTACTACACTCTCTTCCACGATGTTGGTTGGAGCGGGTAGTTTACCGGCTTTCAGTACGTTAGACATATCTTTGGTTTCTTCCACCGTGAAGTTGCCCGAGATACTTGACCGTCCGTTTGGAATTTCGTTCTGCACGTTTGGCGCCGTATAAACCAGATTATCAAGCAGAATAGCAACTGGACGACCGATATTAGCCGCTGTCAGGTTTTTCCACTTGCGTGCTCCTTCAGCGTTCATATTCATCGTCACTTCAGGACGGCCACGATCATCGTAGTCGTTAGAGGCATCCGTAATGACATCCCCTTCGAGCGGTGCACGCCCACCCGGTTTTTTAATAAAATAAAGAGGCAGGATTTCTTTACCATCCGTTGCTTTGAACGTTTTCCGATCCCAGGCAAACACAGCGTCCGTCGGGAACAGACTACGTACTTCGGGTGCGTTCAGAACCGCATTGGCCCGAGCAGTATCTTTCAAATAAACCCCTAATTGATCCTGGCCAACTGGCAAGAACAACTGAGTCAATGCTGTTCCCTGAGCAGATGCAGCAGCGGTATCGGTCTTCGCCGTTGAATCTTTCTTGGCCCCCTGCGCCAGTTGGGATTCAAGACTTGACGTCCCTTTGGCGGCTGTGCCCGAAGCCGGTGCACTCGCTTTTAAAGCAGCCTTGCGAGCGGTTTCTTCACGTAGTAAATAAGCGCCCATTCCTTCAATAGCGGGTGCCAGTTCATTCAGTCGATAAACTTCGGCGAATTCGAGTTTGGCAGCACCCGTTAACAGACGGCGAATACGTTCTGGATTGTCGACACCTGGTAATTCAATCTGAATGCGACCCGAACCTGGCAAGCGCTGAATGTTTGGGTTAGCGACCCCAAACTTATCGACACGTGCCTGAATGATCTGGAATGCCCGTGTTGTAGCGCCATTTACTTCATCATTCAGCAGTTTCCGGACTTCCGTATCTGTCGACTGGAAATTGATCTTACCACGGTTGGCACTGGTAGCAAATATGCTGGCTAACTTCGTGTCGGGTGCGAGCTTTTTGAATTCACTTGCGAACAAATCAACGAAGCTTGTATTGCTCGTTTTCTGCTCCTCAAGAGCCAGTTTCAGCGCCTGATTGAATTTAGGATCGCGGTTATTTCCGGATAATCCACGCAGAATATCGGCAGGAGACACCGCCAGTACTACGTGCATACCGCCTTGTAAGTCAAGACCCAAGCCAAGCTCACGCTCGGTTACTTCCTGAAGCGTACTTCCCAGAAAAACGGGCTCTTTCCAGAGTGAATCGAGGTAATGCTGTTTTTTGTCACGATCAACCTGACCTTGTTTATTACTTGCGTAAGCCTCTGCATCCGCTTTTATACCGCGCGAGACGAACGTAAACGACAGGAAATAAATGCAGATAGCTGCAATGACACCCGTCAGAATGAGAATTCCGGTTCTGTTTTGCATGAAAGTAGTCAGGGCGATTGCCCAGACATCTGATTAAATAAAAATGTAAGGAGAAATTAAGCGATCAATCGACAAGCGATTTTGCGTGTCAGGGAAACACTAGGGCGCATTTGTGGCAATATGATGCCCAAAGACATACTTAAAATAAGAAAAAAAGAAATGCGGAAGCCTAAAATGCTGGAGTAATGGAATACTCAACAGGAGCAGAATCACCAGCGTAGGCGCAGGAAGCAAGAAAGCCGTTTGACCCGACTCACCTACTTTCACAGCAGGGGTAACGACCGCTTCGAACTGGGCCGCGCTCAGTTGGGCATCTTCCGAATGTGAATCCGTCGCCTTGCCCGACTTAGTATGCTCCGCAGCAACCTTTTTTGTGGTCAGTGCCTCTTGCTGCATTACGTTGCCGTACCCCCAAACCGCCGTAAACAGCAGTAAAGAGGCCAATAGCAGGCTTGAAAGACGTTGTATGACGCGGGGTTGCTTCATGAATTACGGTAGCGGATAACAAATTTCGCATCATTTTTATTAGAAAGCAAATAGAATTTATACCCTAAATCCAGATAACCCTCTAGCTTTTCAACAGTTACGTATAGTAGCGAAATTCACCTATGTGTAGTTGGTGATTACCGACTTTCTTATCTATGAAACTGGCGGTCTTACTTCTCTTTGATTTTTTGATTCTGGTCACTCCA
>NZ_JBMDWV010000339.1:0-6433 GCF_048594605.1 Spirosoma sp. | reverse complement strand
CGCCATCACAGGCCACGTTCGTTTCCGGCGAGGTCGCAGTCGGTTTGATGCCATGAAGAAACAGATCATTCTGATGTGCCTGCTACGAAATACAATTCGGCTATGGCTTTCTGGTATTTGGTTTTTAGCTCCTCCCCTTTCAGGCGAAGGTCAATGAGCTTGGTTTCGCGGGAGTTTACCAGGAACAGCGAGCTCTCGCCCAAGTCAAATTTTTGCTGTTCGGCCTGGAGCAAAACCTGCTGTTGCTGAATCGTTCGCTGCTGAACAATCGCCTGATCTGCCAATGCGCGCAACTGATTATGCGCAGCCTGTACGGTGTTGGCAATATCCCGACTTGTTTGCTGGCGTTCGAGTACGACCTGCTGGTTTTTCACCTGAACCTCGCGAAGTTTTCCCCGTTCTTTCCGCAAAAAAAGAGGGAATACCAGATCGACACCAAGCTTATGGTTTTGCGGACGAAAGGCGTAGTAACTGCTCCAGTCGTACCCCGCATCGACCGTCGGCGTTTCGCTTAGTATACTGGCATTGAGCACAATCTGCGGTTGGACCATAGCCCGTCGAAAACGCTCCTCTATAGTCAACTGTTGATTTTTCACCGTCAGTTTTACCAGATCAGGATGTTGCTCCATTGCACGGTCCAGCAGGTTTTTGAACAAATTATCATCTGGTTTAGCCAGTAAAGGTTCCTGCGGTTTTGCTCCAGCAGGCAGTTCGACTGGCTGGCCGCTCTGATTCCACAAAAACGTACTGACCCGCAAGCGGGCATTTTGTTCCTCAACATCAGCCTGCTGCCGCTGTACCAACCGATCCTGTACCGTAATAAGAGCCTCCGTTGTGTCGATGATAGCAGCATCGCCAAGCAGAGCCCGTTCGCGCAGGGCCAGAAAACGGCGGCTGGCCAGATCATGGCCCTCGGCCAGAAGCTGCTGCTGTCGGTACGCCAGATACCACTCCCAATACGTCTTGGCAGCGTCGAACAAGGTTTTGTTAATGAGTTTCAGCCGATCGGCAGCGGCCAGATTCTGAGCCAGTTGAGCCTGTCGAAGGGTATTCCGGCGGCTATCCATGAGCAGCCCCTGTCCAAGGGGAACCGTAATACCAACACCACTTAGCCCCGAGGCAGGTGTGCGTTCTTCGGGGTTGATATAACGCCCCTTGTTGCGGTCGTACGATACGTTCAGATCAATACCGCCCGGCCATATTGGAACGGCTAATTTGTTCTGCCAGTGATCGTAATATAAATCGTTACCAAATTCCTTTCGGTTATAGGCCATGACCAGTTTGGGGTCGAACGCGCCCCGTGCCTGAACCAGCACTTGCCGCGCTTCTTCACTAAATAGCTGAGCCTGTTTCACCAGCGGATGATGTTGCCGGATTAGTTCGTAAAATACCGATGCTGAAAAAACAGACGTATCGGATAGTGAAGGTACAGACTGTGCCTGCCCTGAACTTACCGGCAACGATACAGCACAAACGGCAAACCACAATCCTAAAAACCAACGTATCATTTTTTCGCTCCTTTTTCGTCTTTTGGTTCTTCCTGCAAGCTTGGTGGGAAACCGTTCAGTTGTCGCCAGATTTCGTACCAGATCGGTACATCATCGAGCATGACCCATCCATATACGCCCGATCCTACACGCAGTTGGGTAGGCCAGGGCTGGTCGCCCGGTTGCTGTACCGGACGAACCAGTATCCGGTATTTTCCGGCGGCACTGCTCACGGCGTCGATCACCTCTACGCGTCCACCAAACGTACCGACCGAAACAGTAGGCCAGCCCGCAAACTGAATAGCAGGCCAACCATCGAACTGGATACGGACAATACGCCCGCGCTGAATGAGTGGTACGTCCATCGCCCGAACGTAGAGTTCAACGGCTAATTGGGGGTTAGCAGGTTGTAACGTAGCAATAGGTTCGCCTTCCTTAATGGTTTCGCCGATACCCGCTTTGGCCGGGCGAACGACGTAGCCATTCTGGGGGGCACGTACTACGTATAGCCCACGCCGAACTTCTACGCTGCTGATTTTATTCTGCAACTTTGCCACTTCGCCCCCCGCTTCAGCTAAGTACGATATTGCCGAACTTCGATCCGACTCGGCTTTGGCCAGTTTTTCGTTGTAATCGGCCTGAATCGTAGTTAACTCCAGACGGGCGTTTACTAAGTCCTGTCGGGATACGTTTACTTTATTTTCCTGCGAAATCACTTTCGCGTTGTCTTCCTGCACTTTAAGCCGACGGGCTTCCAGGTCGGTGAGGGAGAACAGGCCATTTTTGTAACCTTTCTCGAAACGATCGAGTCGGTCGAGGGCGATCTGATAATTTTTCCGGATAGCCGTCAGATCGGCTTCGTCGGCTGCTAATTTGAATTCGCTCTGGCGAACCTTGTTGCGAGCCGACGATAATTTGACGGTAAGCCCCTCCTTCAGCGCCTGAATCTGCCCGTTCAATGCCTGGATTTTAGCTTCAGTAGCCTCCCGAGTACCTTCTTTGGCGTCAAGTTGTTCACCCAGACGCTGCGGCAGGTTCGGGTCGAAGTATTCGTCTTTAATATCAGAAATAACGAGTAGGGTATCGCCTTTCTTAACGTAGTCACCATCTTTGACCGCCCATTTTTCAATCCGGCCAGCAATAGCATTCTGAATGGTTTGCGGACGATCCTGAGGGGTCAGGGCCGTGACGGTTCCTTCGCCGTTGATATTTTGCTGCCAGGGCAGAAACATAACAGCCAGACCAACAATCAGGAAAAACAGCATCCAGCGCCCCAGCTTCCGCCCACTGTGTGGCTCAGGCAGCGCGTGAAGGGTTTTAAGCGGATACTTCGCAAATAATTCTTCGTTTACCCGATGATTTGATAGGTTGAGCATTTTTTAAGTGAATAACGTAACATAGATAATGTAGAATAGATGGCTAAGTCTGAAACCTTATCCATTATTCATTTTACATCACCTGTTTCTTCCAATGGCAAATCCGTTACGTAGCCAATTTTTTCGACGGCGGTGAGCAGATCAAACACGGTATCAATACCCGATATAAGTTTATCTACCGAATTAGTGATAAGCACAATGATCAACTCAGCAGCCACAAACTGCCCCAGCGACATCTGACGGCCCACTACTAACGTTGTTCCCAGAATAAGCAAACCACCCGTTATGAGTGTTTTAAACGCGACACCGCTGTAAAAAAAGCGCTTCAATACGCTAAAGTGCTGGTTTCTATAATCGATGTATTTGGCCGCCAAATCATCCATTTTATCAACCGGTTCCAGCAGATCCGCCTTGTAGCGATACGTTGGCAGGTCGCGGGCCATCTCTTCAAGCCAATCCACTACTTTATATTTATACTTGGATTCGTTCAGGCTGGTCGTTACACCCTTTGGACCGTATACACGGCAAATCAGCCAGATAATAAGCACAGTGAAGACGCCGAACCCAACGAAAATTGGATGATAGGCCGACAGCAGAATAATACCGAAGGCGATCTGCACGGCAGCCGCCGTCAAGTCGATCAGTAGCTTTGGTAACCCTTTCTGAATGGTCAATACGTCGAAAAATCGGTTCATCAGCTCAGGGGGGTAATACCCCGAAAAAGCATCGGGTCGGATGCGCGGCAGACGGTAGGTAAACTCAAAAGCTGCTTTGGCAAAAATGCGCTGCTGCAACAGTTCAACGAGCGTCATTTGAGCAACCAGCAGCAGGCCTGTTACCAGCACCCCCAGGATTACCAGCCCAATCAATACATAAACCGAGCTAAATACCAGCCCACCCGACACCAGATTAAACACGGCTTGAATACCAAGTGGCAACGAAAGACTGATAAGTCCCGTCACAAACGCGTATAAATAGATATAACCAATATCTTTTCTCTCATTTGATAGTAGCCGAATCAGCCGTTGAAGCGGTGTCGGTGGCGGGTCAATTGACTGTACGCTAGCCATTTAACTTAATTTATTTCCAGGTTGATAAAACGGTTTTCGCTTATTTAGCGTTCGCTTAAAAGTATTTTAATCTCTATTTAACCACTTGATAGTATTACTATCTTTTTCACAAACATAACTTATACACATAAAAGTTTGTTTACTTTGCCGATATTATTTCCATAAGAGACAAGAATAGAGGATCAATGGAGTACTCAGTACACGTCCGCATGAATGAGCGGCTATTTCTGCGCAATCCGGAAGGGTCAGAATTAGGACGGCGGATTGTTAGACAGGGAATTTTACTTTTCAATGAAATTGGCTTTGAGGACGCTACGTTTAAGAAGCTGGCTGAGCGCATCGGCACTAAAGAAGCCAGTATTTACCGATATTTCGAAAATAAGCATCGACTCCTGGTCTATCTGGTAACCTGGTATTGGCAATGGCTCGATTTCCAGCTTATTTTTCGGACAAACAATCTCATTGATCCCCGCGAAAAATTAGAACGACTTCTGCGACTGATTCTATTGATTGACCTTGGTACTCCGCTGGCAAACGACATTGACCTTCGGGCTTTGCATAATATTGTTATTCATGAGTCCAGTAAAGCCTATCTGACTCATCACGTTACAGAAGATAATCGGCAGCAGTTGTTTAAACCTTACAAAGACCTGTGCGGACGAATTGCAGACCTTATTCTGGAGTATCGGCCCAACTACCCTTACGCTCAGTCGCGGGCCAGTTCGCTTATTGAGACAGCCCACTACCAGGCTTTTTTCATGCAGAACTTACCCTCATTGACCGATTTTGGGGTAACCGATCCTGACCAGCCAGCCGGAGCCGACAAACTACTGACTTTTGTCAGGCACTTGCTTTTCTCGTCGCTGGATGCCGATCCGCACTGTTTCTGACCGAACAGCTGTCTGACCAGAAAGATTTTTTAGTTGTCGCGTTGCCCGTCTGACTAAGTACTTCCTGTACGAACCGTTGATTCTGTCCAATTAATTCTTCGAGAAGATTAAAAGGCATCTGGTTCATAACTACGTAATAAACTTGTTTTACCGACAAAAACCGGGCGGTTAACGGTAGGGATTTATACGGATAAGAAGGCTGTGTTTTATGAATGGAGCAAGTATAAAAAGGCGGATGGAACCTACTCATATTCGGTCATTTGCGTGTTGAAAAAGTCGCTAACCTTGATAGTTTTGCATTCTATAACAATAGTGGCTTTTCTGCCGTTAAAATCTCTAGTTCTTCCTGCAAATATTTACTCTGTGAAAAGATGGATTGCTATCGGTCTCGTCGTTCTGGTTCTCGGCGGGATAATTGTGTATAATAAGGTATTACACCCCGCTCCTGGCGCATCACCAGGCGGCTCAGGTGGGGGTAAAGGAGGAGAAGGAAAAGGAGGCCCTGGTGGTAGAGGTGGTCCTGGCGGGGGCGGCCCGTCGAGCGTTAATGGTTTCGTAGTTATTTCCCAACGGCTTCAGGAAGATGTAGTTGCCAGCGGTTCGTTGCTGGCTGCGGAACAGGTCGACATTTACCCCGAAATTTCAGCCCGTATTACTCAGCTAAATATTCAGGAAGGTCAACCCGTAAAAAAGGGCGATTTGTTAGTAAAATTATTCGATGCGGATTTGCGGGCGCAGCTTCAGAAACTTCAGGCGCAGGCAGACAATGCCCGCCGAACTGAGGAACGTAACAAACAGTTGCTCGAACGAGGAGGTATCAGTCAGCAGGAATACGATATTGTGACCACTAATCTACGGTCGTCGCTGGCCGATATTGAGTTAGTAAAGGCCAATCTGCAACGGACGGAAATTCGGGCCCCGTTTTCCGGCGTGATTGGTTTACGTAACGTAAGCGCAGGAGCGGTGGTGTCACCGAATACATTGATTGCGCGCCTGCAACAGGTTTCGTCGCTGAAACTTGATTTCTCAATTCCTGAAAAATACGGACAGTACGTACATCCAGGGAGTCAGGTTTCGTTTTTAGTAGATGGAACGACGAAGCCAAGCCAAGGTGTTGTATATGCCGTTGAGCCAGGTGTGGAAGAACAAACCCGGAACCTTCGCATTCGGGCACGTGTCAATAACTCATCAGTACGGTTTCGGCCTGGTACTTTTGCCCGCGTTACGTTGACAGTTCAGAATGAACAGAGTCTGGTTGTGCCTACGCAGGCAGTTATTCCGCAAACCCGTAACAATCAGGTAATTGTTGTAAAAAATGGGAAAGCCCTCTTTAAAGATATAAAGACTGGGCTTCGGACGGAAGGTACGATCCAGGTCTTATCTGGTTTACAACGAGGAGATACGGTGGCAACAACGGGCTTATTATTTCTTAAGCCCGACGCGCCGGTTAAAGTTGGCAAGTTGATTACGTTACCTAATGGTCCGAAAGTAGCGAGTAATTAAATCTGTAGAGACGCAATACGTTGCGTCTCCTGACCGGACGGTTTATTGCCGGATGGTTTTTGCTGACGCACAGGAGACGCAACGTATTGCGTCTCTACAAAATTAAC
>NZ_JBMDWV010000338.1:0-8079 GCF_048594605.1 Spirosoma sp. | reverse complement strand
GTCGATGCAACCCGCCGGGCCTATGCTGACGCCCGCTATAGCGTCTATTTTTTGCGTCTTCATCAACTGATCGATACGTTGGCGCGAACTGCGGGTTTTGGCAAGTGCTTCAGTATATTCTTTGCTGGTCAGATCGCCTTTGGCTTCGCTGCTTTCGAGGGTTTCCTGTTTGAAGAACGGCATGGCTTTGGCCGCGTTCTGTTTGTTGAAAGCGATTACGTCGGCCAGAGATTTTACCCGTGCATTCGCTTTCGAGAGGTAGCGGTTCAGCCCGTCCTTAAACTCATATTGCAGTACCGTAAATTCAGCGCTGCCCGTTTCCTGAAGCCCTTTGCGTAACTCCACTTCTACGACCGTAGCGCCCTGTTTTTTCAATACGTCGATAGCGGCTTTGTACAACGCTACTACGTCCTCGTGCCCTTCCATAAATGATTTCTCGATACCGATACGTTTGCCCGATAATGCGTTTGCTTTCAGAAACTGCGTGTAGTCCGTTACGTTCTTACCCCGACTTTCGAGCGTAACGGCGTCTGCTGGATCGACGCCCGCCAGCGTACCCAGCAGAATAGCTGCATCGGTGACGCTACGTGTCATGGGGCCAGCGGTGTCCTGCGTTTGCGAGATGGGAATGATGCCGCTACGGCTAACCAGGCCCACTGTTGGCTTAAGACCAACCAGTCCGCACATGGATGAGGGAGCAATGATGGAACCGTCGGTTTCGGTGCCGACCGCTACAGCACACAAATTGGCCGACGTAGCAGAGCCAGAGCCTGAACTGGAACCGCTCGGATTTCGGTCCAGTACATACGGATTTCGGGTTTGACCGCCCCGGCTACTCCAACCGCTGGTAGATCGGGTCGACCGGAAATTGGCCCACTCGCTCAGGTTGGTTTTGCCCAGAATCACTGCGCCAGCCTTCCGCAACTGCGTCACGATAAACGCATCCTGAGTCGCTTTATGGCCTTCCAGCGCCAGCGACCCAGCGGTTGTCATCATCTGGTCGTGGGTATCGATGTTGTCTTTGATAAGTATTGGAATACCGTGCATCGGGCCGCGCAGTTGACCGTCTTTGCGTTCCTGATCCATCGCTTTAGCAATAGATAGCGCGTCAGGATTGAGTTCAATAACAGCGTTCAAACGAGGTCCCTTCTTGTCGATGGCGTCGATTCGCTCCAGATAAAGCTGGGTGATACGCTCGGATGAGTATTCACCCGATTTCATTTTTGCCTGAAGATCGTTGATGGACAGCTCATTGAGCACAAACTCATCAGCCGCAGAAGGAACCTCATTATCTGAACTTTCCGATTTGGGCGATGAGCAGGCTGCGAATGCTGAGGCAGAGACTGTAGCAACAGAACTGTTTCTAATAAAACTCCGGCGGTTCATACGAAGTAATTTGACGTAGCTGAAACGCACAAATTAGCAGATTTTCGGTTTTTCTGACAGAATTTACTGGATTGATTTGTTATCGACGAAAATGTAAATCCGAAGCGTCGCGGTTCCAAGTAATCCTGTTAGGAAAATTACACACCTAACTGTTGCAAATGGTGATCCAAGTGCTTATAAAACACAGTGTTCCGTTCGTCTTTGGTTAAGCTTCCGAATGAATGAGATTCTTTCCTGTCAATATAACCAATCAGTCGGTTGCGATTGGCCAAACAGGGAAGGCTTTAGTTGAGCAAATGTTCTGAGACAGCAATCGGTCTCAGAACATTTGCTCTAACCTGCTACGTTATTCCTGCACCCAATCATCGTTCGGCTCCCAAAGTTCAATAATGTTGCCTTCCGGGTCGAGCACATGCACGAATTTGCCATACGCATACTCGGCTATTTCATCAACGACAGTCACCTTGTCCCGTTTTAATTCATCAACCAGCGCAGTTATATTTTCCACCCGATAATTGATCATAAAAGGCTTTGCCGATGGATTAAAATAGGCCGTGTCAATCGGAAACGTACACCAGACAGTAGATCCTTTTTTCGACGGATCATCAGCCTGTCTCCATTCAAACGTCGTTCCGTATTCGCTGGTAGTCAATCCCAGATTTTTGGCATACCAATCGTTCATGCCCTGGGGGTCATTGCATTTGAAAAATATGCCGCCGAGGCCCGTTACTTTTTTCATAGTTGTTTATGATGTTGGCGCCTGTTTCCGCTTAGGCCAGTACGCCCTGAAACAAGCTTAACCGCTCACGGAGCACATAGCTGCTGACATCGGAATTCCAGCCGCCCCGCACGCTCAGCGAAAAGATACGAACGTCTGATGGCAACGTAGCGTATTTGTCCAGGGCTTTAAACCAGACACTTGGATTCCGGTAAGGCGCCAGCAACGTACGAGCCTGATTTAGCGCCCGATGCTGGCGGGGCGACCAGATGGGCCGCTGGCGATAAGCAGCCCCCTGACCATTCAGCAGATCGGGCAGAAACTGGGGCGGCACCAGCGGTAGTAACTCTGCCAGCAAATACAGACCCAGCTCAACATTCAGCATTCGGTTCGCCACCATGCCCGGCAACGAATGCCGGTAGCGAAGGCGGGTAACCAGAGGCTCCTGCCAACGTAACAGATTCGTCAGGCCGGGGCGGGTAGGGAGAGAAGCGGAAGCCGATAACGTGTTCATTAGTATGTTGTTTAAAATTCACAGAACAAAGTTCTACCCGGAAGAACGTAATCTTTTTATGTTCTTCTTTTTAGTGAAAACTTTTTCTGTTTTTTTCAGCGCTTATTGCAAAAAGGCACCGAGCGTTGGGAAATAGTAGACCTTAAAAATTCCATTGTCGTTGATGGCCCAGCCTTGTTGTTGCGCTACGTCGAACAGCCAGGTCGATACGTCGGCTTGCCGGGCTTTATAACCCCGGTTCCGTAAAAACTGCTTCACAATCAGAGAACTCGTGCTGCCTTCGGCTAAAATCAAGGTTGTAGCGGCCAGGCATACCATCGAAGGGGTAATTTGCTTTAATTCTGCGTTCATGTCAGATCTTGATTTTAACCATGTATCGAATCGTACATTGGGCCGGGTTGTACACAATGAATTCGTTTTTTTGTAAGCTCATACCTCGTTGAGCAAATACGGAATCGTACTGAATATCAATGTTATTTAGCTTCTGGCTGTCCAATTGCATGTGCCAGTTTTCGTGTTTGGTCAAGGTCAGTTGTTTGCCAACATGCACTTCATATATTGCGAGGTAACCTTCCTGCTGACGCCCTCTGGCCCAGGTTGAGCCATGCAGCGACGTGTAATTGAGCGATTTGCTGAACTGGTCGGCGAAGTAGATGCCGTAGCCAAACATTTTGCCTGTAATTATGGCGCTGGCCGGACGTAGCACCAGCCCCGTTTTCAGAATCGACATCCAGTTTTCGCTACGGCTGCCGTGCCACAATAACTGTGTTTTCTGATTCGGCCGCTGGCTCACATACGTATCAAAGCTGGCTTGGGTAGCTGTGTGCTGAATGCTGAACGCGGCATCAAATTTATCGGCGTCGGGTCCCATCATACGCTTGATGAGCGTCAGTACGCGTTTGTCCGTAACGGGTGCTACGTTCAGATTCATCACTTCGAGCAACGTAGGCGCTGGCTGGTTGGCTTCGGGTTCCGATTGTGTTAGCTCAACCTGACCGCGCATAACGTCGAGGGTCTCCTGTTCGCCAGCCAGTTGATCGCGTAAACCCTGAAGGTCGTTGGTTGTTTGGGGAGAAGCGGTCAGTAAATGCTCGCTCACTTTGCCCATCTTGCGCGGAATCGTTTTGAACAGTTCGAGTAACGTAGCGTTGTACGCGTTCAGATCGACACCTGTTGCGGCCAGGTCGGCCAGTTTATTGAGTAACTGCTGAGCCGTTTCAACTTGCTTCCGTGTGACCTGTTGCGCCGTAACGACGTAGTTCTGATAGATCGACTGTCTGGCCAGCTCAAGCAGCCGCCCCATAAATGAACGCACATCAGGATCAGCAATGGTTGAAGCATCGGTTTCGGTTGATTTGTCGGCGTACAGATGCGTTTGATCGACGTAGCCTTTCGCTACTTTTTCGCGAAACTTCTTATCCCACTGTGCCACCGGATAAGTAGCCGTGCTATGCGTGCCGCCAACCCGGCCGTACCGCACAGTGAACGTAGCATTATCGTTCTCGCGCATCTCATAATATTTGTTGTTGTTTTCGGCCGTCACCATAATCAGTTTCAGCGTCCGTAACGTCGATGTTGGCGTAGAAACTACTGGCTGGATTATGGGGGCTGTAGAAGAGGTGGTTAGTTTTTGCAGAGATACCGTTGGGTCGGTCAGGGAGCGAAGGCGTTGTAAGAGATTCATGCGGGCAAAAGGAGGCTGGTTGCCGTTGTGTTTACGGAAAAAGAACCTGGTAATCAGAAAGGAAAATGCAGACGTTTAGCCGACCATCTGGCGCAACGTAATGATCCGGTTGCGGAAGAAACCGACCGTTTTTTCGCAGAATCGGCTGCGGTCAGTGCTGATGTCGTACGCTTGCAAACGGTCAGGAATGTTTGTGTAAGCATCCAGCAGGGCGCTCCAGACGCTACGTTGCTGAATGTGGCTTAGCAAGGTGCGCCCCCGGTTCAGCAGTTTGTGTTGTTTTGGTGTCCACGTTGGGCGATCCAGGAAGGACGATCCGTTATCCGTCAGTAAATTCGGGAGCGTATCCGGAGGAGCCGATGGTAACAGTTGTGATAAGAGAAACAGCCCCATTTCGATATCCAGCAATTGTCCTGCCGACAACGTAGCGCGTTTGGGGCGATTGGCAACAGCTGACGATACCCATGAGTTTGAGGAGCTTAGAGTCGGAAAAAGCGAGGGCGCGTAGCCAGCGTTGCGGTTTTGATTGGCGTTCATGAGCGTGTTCATTAGTAGTGTTGTTTAAAATTCACAGAACAAAGTTCTACCCGGTAAAACGTAATCTTTTTACGTTCATCTTTTTTTGTAAAAAAATATTTCTGTTTTTTTGTGCTGGTGTAGAGACGCAATACCTTGCGTCTCCTGACCGGATGGTATTTGTTGCCGGATGGTTTTGTAGACACTACCAATTGCTGACGCTAATTAGACGCGAGGTATCGCGTCTCTACAGATCCTATGCCAATAACCCGCTCCGCTTTCCAGCGTTACCGCCTGATCGACGAAATCATTAGCCGATACCCACGTCAGTATTCCAAAAAGAAACTGTTTGATGTATGCCGCGATAAGTGTGGCATTCGTTCGATGTCATCGCTGGAGAAAGACATTCAGCGCCTGCGAGAAGACCACGACGCCCCCATTGCTTACGACAAACGACGGAACGGCTATTACTACACTGATCCACAGTTTCGCCTGCTACGTCTGATGCTTTCACCCGACGATATGGAAGCGCTCGACTACGCACGTGAGGTATTGACGGCTACCCAGGGCGCATCCGTAGCGGGCGAACTGGCCAACGCGCTCCAGAAAGTTCGGCAGAGTCTGGATATTATTCGGGAGGTGAAAACAGAAACGCTTACGCGCCGGGTAGTGTACGTTGAAGAACGGATTCTGGGTGGCAATCGGCACTACGTTCCCTTGCTGATCCGGGCCATCAATCAGAATCGGCAGATTGCGTTTCACTACCGGAAGCACGAAACGGATGAGTCGGTTACGTTGACTGAAAAGTCGAAACTTCGTACGCTGCATCCTATTCTGTTGCGCGAAGTAGCCGATAGCTGGTACGTGATCGGTTATGACGAACCCAGCGGCAAGGAACGTACCTTCGCGCTCGACCGCATGAGCGATCTGGAAATCACCGACGATACATGCGCCGTTCCGGACGACGTACTGACCAACGTGAGCGAGCTGTTTGAGCACATCTACGGCATTACCGACAGCAGCGGCCCGGTTGAAGAGATTCTGCTTTCATTCTCGCCTTTGTTCGGGCGTTACGTTAAGGCAAAGCCTATCCATCAGACGCAGGAAGTTGTGCGCGATACGGATTCGGAATGTGTAGTACGGCTACGGTTAGCCCCTAATCGGGATCTGCTCATGCATTTACGTAGTTATGGTGAGCATGTGGCGGTTTTGCAGCCTGCCAGTCTGGCTAAAGAAATTCGGGAATCGCTGGCGGCTACGCTGGCCCATTATTCGGTGAATGTTTAACAGACATGCAGTCATTATTTTTCAGTGATGGCTATTGTGATATCGTGCGGGGCGGTTTCATCACCGCCAAAATACGGATAGAGCAGATAGCGTTGCGTGCTTTCGACAGTCGTACAGCCCCGCGCGATAACCGTCTGCTTCCCCAAAAAGATAAACGTGTAAGCGCTTTCCGAAAGAATAATCTGGTAATCGTTGGCTACGTTGAGTTGGGCAATCCCTAATTCCTGGGCGATTCGCTGGCCATTAACGTAGCAATACGCATAAATCCGCAGGGCGTTATCTCGCCAGTTCCAGCCGAATCGGGCGCTGGCCAGGCTGTGGTGCGTATTACAGTCAGAAAAACCGTACAGCTTGTTGATGTCGCTTTGATTTTCGGGCAGCCGCGTTGTGTAAATGGCCGATTCATTGAACGTAGCGCTAAACGTTAAGGTGGTTTTGTGTGTAAAGACGAGCGGGTTCTGATCGCTGTACTGCTGACCAGCCCGAATGCGATAGATAACGGGCGATACTACGCTGGCTCCAATAAACACACGTCCGCTTTCGGAAAGTTGGAGAGTGCCACCCTGATAAATAAGTTTTTGAGCCTGCGCATCCGGGCTCGAAATAGTTATCCTGTGCCCGATATTGAGAACAACCTGATCGTTGGGAGTGGGGACATGGTTACACGACCAGATGGCAGGGTTATTCCAGTCTCCTGATTGTATGGATTGGCAGCTTTCTATAGTAGTATTGTTTGGAAACTGTGCTGACTGAGCCACTAAAACTGCCGGAATACACCCTAATAAAAGAAAATAGCTAAGGGATCGGAACATGCCGTTATTGCACACGTATCAGTTTTGAGCCAACCACTGGCCGACCTTCGGCGGTGATACCCTGCACCGTGATACGTACTGTTCGAACAACGTCCGATAGCGGAAAGAGTAATTGCGTATACCCCTGCGAATCGGTTTGAATGATTGGCTTCCAGTACAGTACGTCCCGGCGATCAATTTTACCGGATGTCGCTTCGCCGGATGGCTGATCCGTTGCTTCGTAGCGGGGTACGTAAAATTCGCGCTGGACCGATGGATAGCCAATAAGTTGCAGCGGTTTCATTCCTGCCTTGTTCGTGGATTTGTCCTGATCGGGTCGGAAGCGTTTGGTGTAGAAGGCAACTACACCATTGCCCCCGCGAACCCCGTAAATCCCGGCGTTCGTTCCATTTTTCAGTAACTCAATACGTTCAATATCACCAGGGTTAAACGTAAGCAGGCTTGTGCCGTCGCTGTCCTGAATGGGCATGCCATCCATTAAATACAAAGGCTGCGTACCACTTTTTATGCTGCCTATTCCCCGGATAAATACTTTATAGCCCCCTGTAAATGGATCTTGTGAAACGCTTACGCCCGCCATACGCCCACGTATCATTTCGTAAAGGTTAGTAAAAGGTGGCGACTTCTCATCGAAGGTAAGCGTAGCGTCGGCTCCGCTGTGCAGGCTTCGCTGACGAATATCTTCCGGACGTTCGTCCAGCTTTCGGGCCCGGACAATTACTTCTTTTAAAATCTTTATTTTTTTGTCGCGATAAAATTCAGCATCACTTTCCTGACGGATTTTGGCTGCTTCCAGCTGTGCCCGTAACGCACGCCAGTTTGGTTGTACGTTCGTCGTATCGCGATCCCAGTTCAGACCCGGCCCATCCAGCGCTAAGCGGGCGTCTTTATCAGAAAGATCTTTCATGAGTCGGTCCGTAAGCTGCATCATCAGCTGCATTGTATCGGCAATGGCCAGGCCTGCCAGGCGGAAACGTCCCTGTCCATCGGCACCCGTCGATTTTACAAACGACTGATTGGGTTTGGTAGAGGCCACAAAAACCTGTGCTCCGGCAACAGGTTGATTTTGAGGAGTCAGCACACGGCCCATTAGCGATACACCGCCGAGCAATTCTTCGGCAGGCGTGCCACTAATACGTCGCCAGCCCTGGGTAAGCAGTAG
>NZ_JBMDWV010000337.1:0-5868 GCF_048594605.1 Spirosoma sp. | reverse complement strand
AATGGCCAGCCTTGGTCTCACTGCGTTTAGACCAAAGCTGAACCTCCCTGATCAATCGCTTACTGTTGGGCAGGTCATTGACCGAATCAAAGCGCAGGTAGGTATTGCCTGGCGTGAGCAGACTGTAGATCGCCTGATTATGGGTGCGCCGGAGTTACCTGTAAAGGGTATTGCCAGTACGATGATGGCTACGCTTGATGCGCTTCAGCGATCCGCGGCCAAAGGGCTCAACCTGATTATTACCCATGAGCCAACATTCTACTCGCACCAGGATCGAACCGAGCCCATCGAAAAGGATTCACTTTATTTACAAAAGCGTGAGTTTATCCAGCAAAAAGGCCTGGCGGTCTTTCATTTTCATGACCACTGGCATGGTCGTCGTCCAGATGGGATTGCTACGGGTATGATCCGTGAACTGAACTGGGAGAAAAATAAAGATTCTACTAATCCTCGACTGTTCAATTTTCCGGAGACTACGCTGGCGCGTCTGGCTCAGGAGATGGCTTCTAAATTGAATATTCGTACAATGCGCGTAGTGGGGAATCCTCAACTACCGGTTAAGCGGGTCATGGCGAGTTGGGGGAATGTAAGCCTGATGCCGGGTATTCCTTTCCTGGCTGATGCCGACGTACTGGTCGTGGGCGAGACGCACGAATGGGAACTGGTGGAATATGTGCAGGACGCCATCACTTCCGGACAACCCAAAGCACTAATTATTCTGGGGCATTTAGTGTCTGAGCAGGCCGGTATGAAATACTGTGCGGAGTGGCTGAAAGGCTTTATTTCCGAAGTGCCAATTGATTTCATCCCATCGCCTGAACCCTTCTGGCGCCCGGATAAGTCTGGCAAATGATTTAATCATAAAGCAAAAGCCTCAACGGTAACTAGTTGAGGCTTTTGCTTCTAAGGCCGGTTAATACCGTTATTGTTATATTTTATAGGAAGACTTTCTGGGTTACTGTTACAACAGCAAATCTTTGCAGCCCCTGGCTGATCAATTCTAACCCGAGTTAGCGATAGCTGACTTACGTTGGATATTGCCATTCGCCCCGGTAAGCACGACTTAGTAGCTTGTTGGCTTCAGGATCGTTCGGAATCTGACTACCATTCCATTCCACGCTACGTCCAAGTTTCATAGACAGCATTCCCAGCAACGCCATGTTGGTAGAGCGATGGCCGATTTCAATATCGCTGACGGGCGGTTTATTGTTTTTAATACTATCGAGGAAATTGGCCCACAGCAAAGCAATGTTCTGATCGTCAGGTTTGTCCAGCTGAGCATCCTGATGAATAACTGGCTTTTTCGGATCGGATGGGTAGAACGTCCAGCCATCAAGCCAGCCCATATGAAACGTACCTTCAGTTCCGTAAAAATAAACGCCTACCGCTTGCTGCGGATGGGTTTTTTCGGCCGTATTTCCGGCAAAAGCGCGTTGCTCCCACAAAGCCGTAAATCCTTCAAACTCGAACGTAGCAACTTGGTGATCAGGGGCATCGGTGCTGTCTTGTCGAATGGGTCGCCCGCCCGTAGAGTAAATTTTGCGCGGGTGTTTTTCATCCGTCCACCACAGAATCTGGTCCAGCCAGTGAATACCCCAGTCGCCTAATGTACCGTTTGCATAATCCAGGTAATTACGCCAGCCTCTGGGGTGCATGGTCGGGTTATAGGCACGTAGCGGAGCGGGTCCGCACCACATATTCCAGTCCATTTCCTTAGGCGCTTCGGCATCGGGTGTTGGCTTGCCGGGGCCACCAGGGTAATACACAAAGGCACGAGCCATTCCGATTTTCCCTGCTTTCCCGGATTTCAGAAACTCCATGCCTGATACGTTATGGGGTGATACGCGCCGGTGCGTTCCTACCTGACAGATACGTCCTGTTTGCCGGGCCGTTTTGACCATTGCTTTCCCTTCATTGATGGTATGGCTGATAGGCTTCTCAACGTACACGTGTGCTCCCGCATTCATGGCAGCAATGGCAATAAGTGGATGCCAATGGTCGGGCGTAGCAACAATCACGATCTGTGGCTTTTCGGTGGCCAGCATTTCCCGATAATCTTTGTAGAGCTTTGGTTTGTCGGACGTTAATTTGTTTAGCTCATCGCTCGTTTTCTGAAGCTGACGACTGTCTACATCACAAAGCGCCACAATCTTCGATTCGCCAGCCTGGACGGCACAACGAAGGATATTATTGCCCCACCAACCCGATCCCACCAGAGCAGTGCGGTATTTTTGAGTTGGTTGGCGTGTAATAAACGCGCGAACCTGCTTTGGGTCCGTAATCAAAGTAGCTCCGGCCAGAGCCGATGTTTTCAGGAAGTCAGTACGATTCATTGAGAAAAGTGATAGTAACGTTTATGCGCTAAACCGTTCGTAGGTATTTACTGTCTCAAAGATGAGTCTGAACGTTTTTTACCGTCAGTTTTCCAAATCATCGTCCCAGCCAGTCCAGTCGGTATGGAAATAGGATGCTATCACATTCATACATTAGGGTGATACTTTTGCTCGTCCCAGAACCCGTAACAGATTGCCGCCCCAGATTTTGGCAATGTCGGCTTCTGAATAGTTTCGACGAGTAAGCTCAACGGTCAAATTTTCGATCTGGCTAACATCTTCAAGGCCATTGACGCCACCGCCCCCGTCGAAATCTGAGCCAATGCCAACGTGGTCTATGCCCACCAATTTCACAATATGATCGATATGATCCACAATGTCGGTTAAGCTGGCACGCTCAGAGGCATAAACTTTGGATACTGAATCGCTTAGGGCCTGAATGCGGGCTTCCATTTGGGCCGAAGGCACTTTGCCAACGCGCGCCATACGTATTTTGGTTTTGGCCGCCCGATGCGCATCGGATGGCTTTTTGAGATAGTCACTTACAAAATTTACCTGTACTACGCCCCCTTTTGCTGCAATAGCCCGAATCATGTCGTCGGTCATGTTACGTGGAAAATCGCAGAGAGCCCGACAATTGGAGTGAGAGGCAATAACGGGAGCTTTCGATAAAGCCAGCGCATCATAGAACGTACTGTCGGCTACGTGCGATACGTCGATCAGGATGCCAAGCCGGTTCATTTCAGGCACAACCTGTTTACCAAAATCGCTGAGGCCGCCGTACATGGGCCCGTCTGGGTCAGTTGGCGAATCCCCAATCAGGTTGTTGGCAAAGTGGGTGAGGGTCATGTATCGGCAACCCAGATCGTAATACGTTTTCAGTAACGACAGATCCTTCCCGACGGGATAGCCATTTTCCATGCCAATAAAAATTGCTCGTTTGCCCGCTTTCTGAATTCGGTATGCATCTTCGGGCGACGTAGCTAATTCAGCAAGGTTCGGGTATTTCTTCAGGGCTTTATGAATCAGGTCAAATTGATTCAGGGCGTTACGTTTCGCTTCGGCGTGGCCTTCATCGGTACGTGGCCCCTGCGATGTATAGACGGCAAAAAACATAGCATCCATGCCGCCCTGTTTCATTCTGGGAAAATCAATTTGCGACGCATCCCGTTTTGTATCGTGCGTAGTGCCCATATCAAAGCCAGGCTTTTGCATCATTATTGGCGCATCAGCGTGTGTATCGAGTGTGAGTACCTTCTGGTGAATTTTACGGGCTTTTTTTATAATCGGGTCATCCTTTTCGGGTAACGCTGTAATGAATGCATTTAATCCGAGTAATACGGGGAGCAGAAACGGAAGCATAACGGATGAGGTTGTATAAAAGAGACTGACTCGAATCTACGTATTGACTCCCGAAATGACAAACTTTCGGCAGAACCCTGCGGTTATGGCATTACCTTTGTAACATCCAGTGAGTGCCTATAACCCGGAAGTAAATCATTTAACAATTCAGTCATTCAATTATGGCCGTTGTTCCTTATAAAGACAAAGACACTTCCAAGCGCGAGCAGGTTGCCGAGATGTTCGACAACATTTCGCCCAAATACGACCTTCTAAACCACGTACTAAGTGGTGGCATCGATATTCTTTGGCGTAAGCGGGCCATTCGTGAACTCCGATCCAGTAAATCTCCTGCTTTTCATCCTGGAACGATCCTGGATATTGCTACTGGAACGGGCGACTTCGCTTTGGAGGCACTTACGCTGAACCCCGAAAAAATCGTCGGTGTCGACATTTCAGAAGGTATGCTTGCTATTGGGCGCGAGAAAATGAAGAAGAGGGGAGTTGATCATATTATTGAGATGCGAACCGGCGATTCAGAAGGTTTACCATTCGCAGACAATGAATTTGATGCTGTTATCGTTTCGTTTGGTGTACGCAACTTCGAAAATTTGCTCAAAGGTCTAACCGACATGAACCGCGTAACGCGCCCTGGTGGTGTCTGTGTCGTGCTGGAATTCTCGAATCCGCGTCAATTTCCGTTTAAACAATTATACCGTTTTTACTCCCGGACTATCCTGCCGCTTATTGGGCGCGTAGTTAGCAAGGACTCGTCAGCCTACACGTACCTACCCGAATCGGTACAGGCTTTCCCCGACGGTCCCGACTTTCTGCGTATCTATGAAGCCGCTGGATTTACCACTACTAAATGGATACCGCTCACCTTTGGCATCGCTTCAATCTATATAGGCCACAAACCAGCGCGGCCATGACAGATCGTATCATTCGATACGTAGCGCTAATTATTCTAACGTTGCTTCTATTTCAAAGCAACAGTCAGGCTCAGTCTTCGTACAAATACGTTCGGAAACACCTTGAGCGGTACGACGACAAGGCGATTCACTACGGTTTTTTCTTTGCTGCACCTATTAATCGCTTTAGCATTACGCACAGCCCGGCATTTTTAAAAGCCGATTCCGCTTACCGTATTTATTCGCCAAACAAGCCCAATTTTCGGGTTGGCTTTGTCATTAATGCATTTCTGAATGACCGTTTCGATTTCCGTCTTACTCCGTCGGTTTCATTGGTAAGCCGGGAGGTTCATTACGATTATCCAAACAGTGAATCAAAGACCGAAACTCGCGAGTCAACCTGGCTCGACTTTCCCATGTTGCTTAAATACAAATCTGAACGACGTAACAACAGCCGAATGTACTTAGTAGCGGGCGGCACATTCAGTATTCAGACAAACGTGCGGAAAAAAGAAAACCAGGGTCAAAGTCGGCTTAGTACAGGTAATATGGATTTTGCGGTTGAGTACGGTGTCGGGTTTGAGCAGTTTTTCGAGTTTTTTAAATTTGCTCCGGAACTTCGTTTTTCGCATGGGTTGGTGAATTTATATCAGCCTAGCAACAATGCAGCTGGTGTTGGAATTAGTAAACTGACAACGCACTCGGTAACGTTACTGCTGAATTTTGAGTAACTGATTAAG
This sequence comes from Spirosoma sp., assembly GCF_048594605.1. Taxonomy (GTDB): domain Bacteria; phylum Bacteroidota; class Bacteroidia; order Cytophagales; family Spirosomataceae; genus Spirosoma. The sequence continues at coordinate 543 of NZ_JBMDWV010000337.1, read as the reverse complement.
TTAGCTGGATATCAGTAGCTTATAAAAAAAACGATTTTTTTGTGTTTTTTGCTTGCAAATAGCTGTTTTACTCACGTATATTTGCACTCCCAAAGGCAATAGCAAGACGGATTAAAGGGAGTTTAGCTCAGCTGGTTCAGAGCATCTGCCTTACAAGCAGAGGGTCGGCGGTTCGAACCCGTCAACTCCCACCACTGAAAATCAAGCACTTAACAGATATTGTTAAGTGCTTTTTTGTTTCGGTTGAAACGCTGGTTGAAACATGTATAGATAAGCTAATATTCAGTCCAAGAATATGAGATTCAGCTAAATCTATCTCGCTGATTTACTAATCCCAATCCGACGGATAATCCGGCGAGGCTGATACAGATAGTGGCTCGCCATAAATAGTTTGTTCCCCTGTATTCCATTGTGGCAATACCAATAAATCGCGTAAATCTAAATTAGATCTGTAGGCGTGTTTCTCAAGGTAGTCGCTAACGGCTAATCTGGTAACTAGGTTCTGCAAAGGAATCGCTTTTCGAGTCCATTCGTCGAACTTTC
>NZ_JBMDWV010000336.1:0-8813 GCF_048594605.1 Spirosoma sp. | reverse complement strand
GAACAACAACTTATAAAGAGACTTGTAGAATCACATCGCCAAAAGCAGGACGCTATAATTCTTAAGGCTTTAAAAGCTCATATTCCGCAAGTAACTCTGGAAAATTTTGGAGAGTATGCCCACCGTCTGACTCAATCGTCACCAAAAGACAAACCCTATCCCATACAAATTTTCCTGGATTATGGCACGTCCGACGAAACTCTGGTTTGTGAACTACAGGAGCCGGAACTGATTATGGGCGATAACAAAGCTACCGGTCGTACTTTTAAAGCGTAATTTTTATTGGCAATTTGTCTAACAACGTAACGCCAGATAGCACAACGCACTCAACTCCTTCGTAGACACATAACAGCCTAATCGCAAACCTACTGCCCTCGCCGTTTCTTTCGATCGAGTAGTTTATGATTTACTGCATTAACAAACTTTAACAGCCCGCCCTGCCCCGGTCGGGCTTCTTTTTACGTACTTTTGCCGGTTACTTACACAAAAGCAATTCGTTAATTCTTCATTAGTATGCAATCATTCAAACGCCTGAACATCCTTACGGGCTGGTTCGTTTTCGCCGTCGCGCTCATTACCTACGCGATGACCGTCGAACGAACAGCCAGTTTTTGGGATTGTGGCGAATTTATTGCGTGTTCGTTCAAGCTTCAGGTACCGCACCCACCAGGGGCTCCGTTTTTTCTGCTATTGGGTCGACTCTTCTCCATGCTCTCGTTTGGCGATCTGACCAGCGTGGCCTATTGGGTAAATATGGCGTCAGTACTAGCGAGTGCGTTTACCATTGCCTTTCTGTTCTGGACAATTACGATGCTGGGTCAGAAGCTTCTGGGAAAGCCTGAAAGCGAGTATACCACAGCCGATACGTTGCTGGTTGTTGGAACGAGTGCTGTGGGCGCGCTGGCGTATACCTTCTCCGATACGTTCTGGTTCTCAGCGGTAGAAGCAGAAGTTTATGGCATGTCGTCGTTTTTCACGGCAATCGTGGTGTGGGCGGCTTTCAAATGGGAACGTATTGACGATGAAGCCGCGGCTAACCGGTGGCTGATTTTTATTGCCTACTTAACCGGCCTATCGATTGGCGTTCACTTACTGAACCTCGTTACGTTGCCAGCATTAGCACTTATTTATTATTTCAAAAAACAGCCGAAACCAACGTTCTGGGGCGGGATAATTGCTGCAGGTATTGGTCTGGTAGTGCTGGCGATCATCAATGCGGGTATTATTCCAGGTTTGCCCAGCATGGCGTTCGCTGTTGAACGGCTCTTTGTAAATTCCTTTGGACTACCGTTCAACTCAGGGGTTATATTCTTCATTGTTGTGTTTTTGGGTGCCGTTTTGTACGGTGTTATTTGGTCGGCTCGTCAAAAACGGGTTGTTCTGAATACGTCGTTGCTGGCATTGGCTTTTGTGCTGATTGGTTACGCTTCGTACATGCAGGTGCTGGTACGTGCCGATTTTAACCCGCCGATCAATGAAAACAATCCTGACGATGCCCTGAACTTCCTGTCCTACCTCAAGCGCGAGCAGTACGGTAGTCGTTCCTTACTCTACGGTCCCGTTTTTACGTCTCGGCCAATTGACCAGAAACAGGGAGCACCGATCTGGCAGAAGCAAGGCAATAAGTACGTCATTTTTGATTATCAGCCGGAGTACGTTTATGCGCCCGGTGATGAAATGTTGTTTCCCCGCGTGTACAGCAGCCAGCAAAACCACCCGGCGTTATACCGGCAGATGCTTGGGCTTTCTGAAGGTCAAAAGCCAACGATGGGCGATAACCTGAAGTACATGTTTAGCTATCAGCTCGGTCATATGTGGTGGCGATATCTAATGTGGAATTTCGCCGGACGTGAGAGCGATGAAGAAGGTGCAGCCTACCTTTTGCCCTGGTCGACGGATGCTGGGGTTCCCGATTTGCTGAAGAACAACAAAGCGCGCGATAACTTCTACATGTTGCCGTTTGCACTAGGACTGTTCGGGATCGTGTTTCAGTACTTCCGCCGTCGGCGCGACTTCCTGATTGTGGCGCTGCTGTTCGTTTTCACAGGAATTGCCCTACAGGTATTCCTGAACTCGCCCCCATCGGAGCCTCGCGAACGAGACTATATTTACGTTGGCTCGTTCTATTTCTTTGCCATCTGGCTTGGTTTGGGCGTTATGGCACTTGCCGAAGGGTTACGGGCTTATCTTAAATCGGACATGGCACGTAATGGCCTGGTTGTTGGCCTGTGCTTATTAGTACCCGTTATGATGGGTGCGAAAAGCTGGGATAACCACAACCGGAACCACCGCTATCAGTCGGTTGATTTTGCCAAGAACCTGCTTAATTCCTGCGCACCCAATGCTGTGCTGTTCACCGGTGGCGACAACGATACGTTCCCGCTCTGGTACGTGCAGGAAGTGGAAGGATTCCGGCGCGATGTACGGGTTTGTAACCTGAGTCTGCTGGGCACGGAGTGGTACATTCAGCAGATGAAACGCAAAACGTATGAATCGGATGCGCTGCCAATTTCGCTCGAATTCGACAACTTCAACAAAGGCAAAAACGATATTGTACCGTTTTATGAAGTGCCCGGCGTAAAGAACGGGATTGATCTGAAGCAGTACATCAACCTGATTAAGACCAACAATCCGGCAATTCAGGTTCCGCTGACCAGTGGCGACATGACCAGCATTCTGCCTTCGTCGGTGCTGTTCCTGCCCATTGACAAAGCTACTGTTGATCAGGCCAATTTTGTACCGGCCAATCTGCGTCCGCTCATGAAAGATACGTTGCAATGGACCATCGGGAAGAAAGATCTTTACAAGCCCGACCTGATTATGCTCGACATGATTGCGACCAACAACTGGAAACGGCCAATTTATTTCTCCAGTACGCTGGCTAGCGACAACTACCTGAGTTTGAAGCCATACATGCAACTGGAGGGCTATGCGTATCGCCTGATGCCGGTAGCGGTACCAGGTGCGTCGGATGGTTATGTAAACTCCGACATTATGTATACGAACATGATGAAGAAAACTTTCTGGCGTGATTTTGACAACCCTGATACGTATTACGATGAAACCTACAAAGGACCACCCGTTATTTCAGCCCGGATTGCGTTCTTCCGTTTAGCAGATCAATTAATGCGGGAAGGGAAAAAAGATAAGGCTCGTGAAGTACTTGATTATTCACTGAAAGTCATTCCGGATAAGAGTATTCCGTATGATCAGATTTCATCGAATTACGTCCGGTTCCTATTTGAAGTAGGCGACAATAAGAAAGCGCTCGAAATTGCAGAAACAATGGCCACTCGGGCTGATCAAAACCTAACGTATGATAAGAGCGGAAACGGGAATCGATTCGGCAGCCCGGATTCAGACCTGTATATTCTGCAAACGATTATTGAAGCCTGCAAAGAAGCCAAACAAACGGCAGCAGCCAATAAGTACGAAGCAATCTTTCAAAAGCACATCAATGCTTTTGGTTGATCAAAATGATTAGTACCAAAAAGGCCAGATACTGCTACGTATCTGGCCTTTTTGTTTTATCGACGTTTATTTGACCTTATTACGTATAGGCAATCTGGATTAGTCAAGCAACAATAAAGCACGCTCCCCTACTCGGAAAAGCTGCGATCCCCAACCGCTAAAAACCCATCCTTTAGTGAATCGGGTGATTGTTTTTTTCTTCTTCCAGATCCATCCGGGCTTCTTCACTGCGAAGCACATCATCGTCGAATTCCTGTTTGCTGCTCAGCCGTTGGAGCTCATCTCGTTTCACCGTAATGATTTCGGCTCGAATCTGATTGTACCGCGCTATGTCTTCGCTATCACTTTCCAGAGCATTCAGATGGCGCTTGGTCTGATGCAGATCATTTTCCATCTGATTTTTCATATTTCTCACTAACTCATTATCGTTCAGATCATTAGCATAATTCTCCTGAAGGTGTGTTAAAGCAGCCTTTGCGAGTTTTAACCGTATCCTCGTCTGCTGCTCATCTTCAGGTAAACGAGGAATTGGATCTACGTAATTAACCCAACGAATGATCATTGGCAAGGTCAGACCCTGAGCAACCAACGTAACAAGGATTACAACGAACGTAATGAACAGAATCAGGTTTCGATGAGGAAAGGGTTCGCCATTTTGCAAGGTCAAAGGTACAGACAGAGCCGATGCTAAAGACACCACACCGCGCATACCCGACCAACCCAGAATAAGGGGAGCCCGATAGCTAACATTTCGCACAGCTACAGTAATATATTGGCCTATAAACCGAGTAAAGGCTACAGAGACAAACGAAAAAAGTATGCGCGAAACAATCAATACAGAAGTGACCATTAATCCGTATTCAATGGCTTCTATCTTGGAATAGTCGCCTAATCCATTGATAATAACGGGCAGCTCAAGACCAATCAGAATAAATACCAGGCCATTTAATGCAAACACTACGGTAGACCACATACTCACCGACTGGATTCGCTCGCTATGGTTCAGAATCCGGTGACTTTGATTGGAGAGGAATAAGCCACCACTGACCACCGCCATTACGCCCGAAACCTCAAACTCTTCAGCAACCAGGTACATCGTGTATGGGGCTATAAAGGTCAGCAAAACTCCGATTGAGGTCGACGTCGGTAGCCATCGGTGAATGGCATAGAAAATGCCCGCTACTGCCAGCCCAACAACTACCCCCAAAATTGTGACCAGGAAAAAATCAACAGCCGCTGTCTGGAAAACAAAGGTTCCTGACGCAACAGCAGCCAGGGCAAAACGAAAAACTATTAAACTCGATGCATCGTTTACCAGACTTTCTCCTTCCAGAATACTAACCGTGCTCTTGGAAATATTTACGTTTTTCAGCACCGACGTAGCAGCAACAGCATCCGGCGGAGATACAATTCCACCCAACAGAAAACCCAATGCCAGCGTAAATCCGGGAATTAATGCGCTGGAGACGTAAGCAACGGCAAGCGCCGTTAGAACCACCAGCCCAAAGGCCAGTACCATAATGATTCGTCGCCAGCGCCAGAACTCTTTCCAGGACATAAACCAGGCGGCTTCGTAAAGCAGAGGTGGTAAAAATATCAGAAAGATGAGTTCAGGATCAATTTCAATACGTGGAATACCCGGAATCAGACTAATGCCCAATCCGCTCAGTACTAAAAAGATGGGGGTTGGAATACGTAGGCGCTGGCCTATCATAACCAGAATCGAAACAGCAAGTAATAACGAAAGACAAAGCAGTAGCGTTTGGTGCATGAGGATATGCTGAATAAGTCAGAGACGAAGTTAATACGTACTGGCTCCTTTCAAAAAATCCATGCTCGTTTCACGATTTTATGCGATGCTACGTTCCCGCATGATTTCTTCAATCGTTTGGTCAAGCAGTTGATTCAATTCATCCGGTTTTTCAATCATCGGATAATGACTGGTACCTTCCATTGGATGTATGGCAAACCCTTTGGTCGTCAGCTGTTTTAGCGGCTCTTTCTGCGTAGGCATGTAATCAACATTAATCAGATGCAGTTTACAGGATAATTTTGGTAATAATTCCCGTTCGGTCAGGTATTCATCGTTAAAGATTGCCTCAATTATTTCGATTGCCATCGGCTGGAAGGCATTTCGATAGTCGTTAATTACTCTTGCCGAAACGGCTTCAGGGGTTTCCGGCGTAACTAACACCATTCGAACGTATTGCTCGTTTGTATCGGCAAAATTCTGATGGAGCTGCTCAACAATCTGTTTGCTTTGTTCCTGATATTCTGACGGCAGTGGCTGGCCGGCACTTTTAAAATTATCAATTCCGATAAACCCAATAACTGGATCAGGATTGGTTGTCGCAGCTACTAACCCGACGTTTCCACCCATTGAATGGGCAATTAAAATTACCTGCTCAAGCTTCAGGCTTCTGATGAACGTAGCAACATCCTCTCCCATGTTTTTTACTGTCCAATGCTTCTTATTACGTCCTGATTTTCCGTGCCCGGGTAAGTCAATCGCAATTACATGGTAGCGGTCTTTGAAATAAGCTAATTGTGCATTCCAATACGATAGATCAATATCGGCCCCGTGTACAAACAATAGTGTAGGCAAAGCATTTCCTGAGCTAACGTAGTGAATAGACGTTTCGTCGTGCATGAGCGATTCCATAAGAAAGCAGCTTATTGATCTATTGAAGAAGAACTATGCGGAACAGCTTTAGTTACGTAACGTCGAATAGTACGCTACGTAGAGTTTTCATTTATCAGCTAATGTACCAGCAATTACACAGACACAATTACAAATGTCTAGTCTGTTTTTGACATAAGACAGGCAATAATTGTGAATAAAAGCGCAACAATCGACGCAATGGTTCGAATTGTGTGCAAGGTATTCCAGGGACCTTCAAACCGAACTCTTTGCGTAGTAATCTCGCCCGGCGAAGCCGTTTGTATTGAAAAAGCTTCCAGCTCTTCATTCAACGGAACATTTCCCAGTACCGTTACACCAAACACACCAATCAGATAAATGACAGTTGCCCCGAACAGGAGCCAGAAACGATATGGAGTCGATTGGCCATAGGTCAGCCAGGTACTGATTGGCAACAATATTGGGGCGCCCATAAAACTGATAAAAAACAAAGGATTCAGAATCGCCCGATTTATCGATTGCATTGCCGTTACGTACTCAGGGTCGCTCAAACGACCAAGCCCCGGATTGACCGAACAGGAATACGCATAGAAAAGCCCCGCTACAAGCGCCGTGGTGAGCGCGGCACAGACGAGAAGTATATTCTGAAGTATAGCCATGTAGTATGCGTGTTTAGTAAGATAGGCCGGGTGCCTTGCCCAGATACGTATCATCGGCTAGCTGCTTAAGCATAAAATCTGCTACGTCGGCGCGGGAGATTTTAAGTGTCAATCCGCGGGCATTTCCGTCAAAGCCATGCTGATACGTGCCGGTGCGCTTACCATTGGTGAAGGCCGCCGGACGAACAATTATCCAATCTAATGAGCTTTGCTGGATGTATTTTTCCTGGCTTTGATGATCAATAAAAGCCTGTTTCAGAAACAAGCCAAACATGATGTATTTCCAGAAGAAGTTCAGATTACCCTCGCTGTCGCCAGCACCCAATGTGGTTTGACAAATCAAACGCTTCACGCCCAGGGATTCCATAGCCCGGACAATGTTTCGTGTTCCTTCCGATCGTGTACCACCCTTGCGCCCAGCCCCAAGTGCACAGAGCACTACGTTGTGGCCCTTAACAGCTTCCTCTACTGAATTGTAATCCAGTACGTCGCCCTGAAAAATGGTGAGATTGGGATGACTGGCGAACGTAACAGCTGGCGGCTGGCGCGTAAATGCCGTGATAGTATGTCCCTGAGCAATTGCCTGTTCGACAAGCTGACGCCCGACACTTCCTGTTGATCCAAAGATGAGCAGCTTCATATTGTTTTGTTTTTTAGACAAAACTAGAAGGGCTGTCAGCCTTAAAATAGAACAAAACCGACAAGGCTATCAAAGCCATTCGGCAAAATTCTCAACGACTTCGTTAGCTTGTTTGCGGTACCGGTAAGGCGAGAATCCGGCAAATTCCTTGAAAACCCGGATAAAATGCGATTGGTCGGCATACCCATTTTCAAAAGCAATATCCGAAAGCTTATCGTAATTACTTGTTTTTAACTGCTGCAGGGACGCCTGAAACCGACAGATCCGTGCGAATAACTTGGGGGAAACGCCAATACCTTGCTTGAACTTTCGTTCAAGGTACCGTTCTGACACGTTCAACTCATCCTGTAATTCTTTTAGCGAAACGCTCCCCTGCGATATAATCAGTCGTGATAGAGCCTGGTGTGTTACGTTATCATGCTGGGCTCTGTTTCGACTGATCTGGTTGATCAAATACGCTGATAACAAGTCGATTCGACACGTAACAGAATCAGCATTGATAAGTTGCTCTGCCAGGAAAAGTGGTTGCTGACCGCCCAGTGCGCTCAGATCAGTACACGTATCGGTTAGCTCATCAGCATCGAGCCCGAAAATAGACTTTAAGGCTACTGGTGAGAAACATACACCCATTACGTTCATGCGCTTGATCGCATGTATTTCCCGATGTTTGATCGTCTGCCCATACAAACACAAAGTCGGCAGTTGTTTTTTGTTCTGGTCGAAAAGCAGTTCGTTCTCGTAGAGAGGTACGATAAGGCCCGGACATCCATCGGTGATTGGTCGAAACGTTTTCGACGCGCTACTGGTATGCTTATTCTCACAGATCCAGAAATACTCAACGTAACGTTTAAGGTGAACTGGCGGAGGTATTTTTTCGTACTTCATCCGTGTCTTTCCAAGGCGGAACACTATAACCTTTAATTACTTTAACTGTAACAAAAAGCGAAATCAGTAAGTTTAGAAAGTAAATATCCCTCATTATCAGGTATGCGCTTCCTATCCTCCTATTAGCAATAAAATAGTCGCAAATAGTTTTTGTCAATTTACGCCAGACCAGCTTCAATCAGAACTATTCATACCAGATCAGATTAAATTTTACTTTCCGAGGAGCCAATTCTTTCACAATAATTTTAATTTTATCACATATTTACATATAAGGCATCCTAGTAAACTTTATATATACTATGCAAAAATTATTTACATTATCTCTTTTCCCGGGATTTTTATTAATTCTGCTTGTACTTCGCTGCTCTCCCGGCTTTTACATATTTGTTAGCCAGATCGACTTTGTCGCTTCGGTCTTACTAATTCTACTATCCGATGTTATTCTGGTATCGCTTTTTATATTTAGCATGATCGTCGTGGCTCGTCTTGTCTCTTGGGTACGTCATAGTAGTAAATC
>NZ_JBMDWV010000335.1:0-31361 GCF_048594605.1 Spirosoma sp. | reverse complement strand
ACGACTCTATGGCATCCTGAAAAAACGCATGAGCTTTTCAGGATGCTATCTAAAAACTCTGATTGATCTAATTTTTTAGATAATTGTCACTATGAAAAAACCTATTATAAAAGGCGTAATTGTAACAGCTATGTTATCGCTGGTTGCATTTGCCTGTAGCGAAAGTTTTCTGGAAGCGCCAGCTACCGGAGCCTTAGCCAGTAATCAGTTAACAAGCAGGGCCGGACTAGATGGTCTGCTTATTTCGACCTATGGCCAGTTGAACGGTCGTGGTTACAACCAAGCCGCTGCTTCGTTGGACTGGGTTAGAGGTAGCGTCTCAGGAGGGGATGGCAACAAAGGGTCTAACTCTGGGGACTTTAACTCCCTAACTCCTTTTCAGACGTATCAGGTGCTTCCGACAGCTGGCGACGTAAACCAGAAATGGCAGGCCTTATATGAGGGTGTTAGCCGGGCGAACATGGTACTACGTATGATTCCTCAGGCAGCAGCCGACGTATCAGCCGCCGATAAGACACGGATTACGGCCGAAGCTCGGTTCTTACGTGGCCACTATTACTTTCTTCTGAAACGTCAGTGGAATATGGTTCCCTACGTTGATGAAACGACGGATTATAGTCTGGGCATTGAGAAAATAGCCAACAACGTAGATATCTGGTCGAAGATCGAAGCTGACTTTAAGTTCGCAGCTGACAATCTTACCGCTACGCAAAGTGCAGTTGGCCGGGCTAACAAATGGGCAGCTACTGCTTATCTGGCGAAGACGTACCTGTATCAGAAAAAGTACACAGAAGCAAAACCTCTCTTCGATCAGGTGATTGCGAATGGTACCACATCCGATGGCACGAAATACGCGCTGGTAGCAAACTTCACGAATATTTTTAACGCTGCTACAGAAAAAAATTCGGAGTCTGTTTTTGCCGATCAAGCTGCTGCTAATACAGGAAGTGCGGATAATGCAAACCCCAACCTGAACTTGAATTTCCCCTACAATACGGGTTCAAACGGGCCAGCAGGTTGCTGCGGTTTCTTCCCGCCCAGCTTCGAGATGGCTAACTCATTCCGGGTTAATGCCAATGGTCTGCCTTTGCTGGATGGTTCTTACAATTCGGCAACGAATGAATTAAAAACCGACCAGGGTATCGCTTCAAACGCAGCCTTTACACCAGATGCAGGTCCGGTAGACCCACGTTTAGACTGGTCGGTAGGCCGTCGTGGCATTCCTTACCTGGATTGGCAAGTTCACCCAGGCCAGGACTGGATTCGTGACCAGGGCTTTGCTGGTCCCTATTCCCCGAAGAAGTTTGTCTTCTATAGAACGCAGTCTAAAACGCTGACCGACGGTAGCTCATGGACGGATGGGTACTCAGCTATCAACTACAACTTCATTCGCTTCGCCGACGTATTACTGATGGCTGCTGAATGTGAGATTGAAGCAGGTAGCCTAGAAAAAGCCCGTGAATACGTTAATATGGTTCGTACTCGGGCAGCTAATACGTCTTACTGGGTAAAAACGGCGGCAGGCGCAAATGCAGCTAACTACGTAATCAGCAACTACACCGCGCCATGGACTGATAAGGCAACTGCTACCGCTGCGGTTCGGTTTGAGCGTAAGCTGGAATTATCAGGTGAAGGGCACCGTTTCTTCGACTTAGTTCGTTGGGGTACTGCTACTACAGACCTTAACGCTTTTGTGGGCTACGAAAGCAAAAAATTACCTGTAGCTTACTCAGGAGCTGCTTTCACAGCTAATCAGGACGAATATTTACCTATTCCACAAACCCAAATTGACCTTCAGGGAAATGATGCAAGTGGAAACAAGGTGTTGAAACAAAACCCAGGTTACTAAGAACGTATTTAATTTTACGTTATAAAGCGCAACGGCTCCTCAATTGAGGAGCCGTTGCGCTTTATAACAATACACATTAGGATTAGTTATCACTTTACCAACAAACCAACCAACGTTATGGCTAATCATAAAACTATCGACCAGCCGGGCTCAAACGACAAACAACCCAATGCTGAACGAACCCGCAACCACGACGCACACGATACGGGTAAAAACCGGCCTAATGCTGAGACGGAAATGACTAATGCCAATAAGAGCAAGCAAGGCCCCGAGGACAATCATGATACACATAACAAGAGTAAGAAAGAACTAGCAGAAGAACGGGGCGGACATGGTCATTCTGGCCATAGCAGTAACCGGAGCGGTAGCCAATCGAATGCCTGAACGAGTGAATAATGTACAATGCGTAATGAGTAATGTTTTCCTTTTCCATACTTCATTAGTCGTTACGCATTGTACATTATTCATTACGTATGGATCTGACCCAACTTCGGGCCGAACTTCGGCAAGAACATAAAGATATTTTAGCGTATTGGCAGCGCTACGCTCCTGACTCTGAGCATGGTGGATTCTACGGCCGGGTCAATTACCAGAATCAGCCCGACGCAAAAGCAGATAAAGGCATCGTATTAAACGCCCGGATTTTATGGACGTTTTCTGCAGGTTTACGCCATACCCAACACGAAGAATACCGTCCTGTTGCAGAACGAGCATTTCAGTATATTCAACAGCATTTCGTTGATCCTCAACACGGTGGTGTCTACTGGTCGGTAGACGCTACGGGGCAACCCAAATATCCGATCAAACATTTGTATGGACAGGCTTTCGCCTTGTATGGGCTGAGTGAGTATGCACACACCACGCGCTCCACACCTGCCCTTGCCCTCGCCAAAGAGCAATTTGCTCTCATGGTCAAACATGCTCACGATTCAAAAAAAGGCGGATTTGTAGAAGCACTCTCCCGCGACTGGTCGCCAGCAACTGACTACATAATCAGCAAGTACGAGAATCAGGAAAGCAAAACAATGAATACGCACCTCCATATTCTGGAGGCTTTTACGTGTTTATATCGCGTCTGGCCCGATAAGTCAGTAGCAGATCAGATGCGCGGTATGCTGCACACATTTCTGGATCATATCGTTGATCCGAAAACGTACCGAATGAATCTTTTCATGGATAATGACTGGAACATCCGTCGGACGGCCATTTCCTACGGTCACGATATTGAAGCTTCCTGGCTTCTTCCCGAAGCGGCTGACGTATTGGCGGCCAAAAATCCAGGCGATAAACCATTACAAAAAAGGGTTCGAGACGTTGCCGTCAAAATGGCACGCGCAGCTACGACAGGCCTCGATCCTTCTGACGGGGGTATGAATTATGAGCTTGAGCCAGATGGCCACCTTAATAAAGAGCGCTCCTGGTGGGTACTCGCCGAAGCTATGGTTGGCTTTATGAACGCTTACCAGCTTACCCAGGAAAAGCAATTTCTAGACAAGTCGATCAGCAGTTGGGAGTTCATCAAAAAATATTTACTCGACCTTAAAAATGGGGAATGGTTTAGTGGAGTAACGGCTGATCACAAAGTGCTTGGTAATGACAAAATCAGTATGTGGAAATGCCCCTATCACAACAGTCGCTCCTGTCTCGAAATGCTCGAACGTCTGGAGCACATCCGATAACGTAGCGAACCCACAACCTTTACCGTATGTTATTCATACAGATGATTTATGGTTGTGTGCCCTGAGCTCATAATACGCTACGTTAGGCAATCATAAATCAGCAATACTATTTCAAAAATTGCTGAATGCTTTACCCAAATACCTTAGATAATAAATTAGGATTCGATACCATCCGTGAACGGCTGAAAGATGCCTGCGTAAGCCCATTAGGACAGGATTACGTCGATAAGATTCGGTTTACGGATAATGCTCAACTGATTGACAAACTGCTACGTCAAACGGCTGAATTTAAGCAAATTGTTCAGTACGAACCCGATTTCCCGAACAGCAATTACATCGATGTTCGGTCTCATTTAAATCGTGCCCGCGTTGAGGGCCTGGCACTTACCGAAGCCGAATTTTTTGATCTTAAGCTAGCGCTACGTACTGTTCAGGAATGTTTGCGCTTCCTGGTCAAGCGTGACGAAGACAACAGTTTCCCATTCCTACGCGAACTGGCTGGCCCGATAGGCATTGATAAAAAGCTGACTGACTCGCTGGAACGGGTTATTGATGATCGGGGAAACGTTCGGGATTCGGCCTCGCCTGAGCTGGCCAACATCCGGCGACGTATCATCGGCGAACAGGCTAACCTGCGTAAACGGCTGGATAGTATCCTGCGTCAGGCTCGTCAAAACGGCTGGATTCCTGATGATTTATCGTTGACGGTACGTGGTGGTCGACTGGTGATTCCAATCGCGGCAGAACACAAACGCAAGATTAAAGGATTCGTTCATGACGAATCGCAGACAGGTCAGACTGTTTTTCTGGAGCCAGCCGAAGTATTCGATGCCAACAACGAAATTCGCGAACTGGAATACGAAGAACGTAGAGAGATCTATCGGATTCTGCTGGCTCTAACGGATCAAATTCGTCCGCATTTAGATGAACTACGAAAGGCTATTAATTTTCTGGCCCAGATTGACTTCATTCGGGCAAAAGCTAAGTTGGCCGTTCAACTCGATGCCGTCATGCCCAAACTGGTTGAGCGCCCCTTTGTTAACTGGACCAACGCCCGGCATCCGTTACTCCATTTATCGTTCTCAAAACAAGGAAAACGGGTAGTCCCCCTAAGTGTTCGATTAGACGAGAAGGCGCGAATCTTGATCATTTCTGGCCCTAACGCAGGTGGTAAATCTGTAGCCTTGAAAACCCTCGGTCTTGTGCAGTATATGCTCCAATGTGGGTTGCTGGTGTCGATGGATGACTTTTCGGAAATGGGTATTTTCCAGAATCTGTTTATTGACATTGGCGATGAGCAATCGCTTGAAAACGACCTTAGTACGTACTCGTCGCACCTGACTGCCATGAAGCAATTTTTAATCGGTGCTAACAAACGGACATTCTTTCTGATCGACGAATTTGGCACAGGAACTGAACCTGGCCTGGGCGGAGCGATTGCTGAATCGATTCTGGAAGATCTGAATAAGTCGGGGGCTTATGGTGTCGTCAATACACACTATACAAACCTGAAAGTCATGGCGGATAAAACGGCAGGGCTGATTAACGGAGCTATGCGTTTCGATGGCGAACATCTTGAGCCGTTGTATCAGCTCGAAATCGGGCGCCCCGGCTCATCGTTTGCGTTCGAGATCGCTCAGAAAATTGGCTTACCCAAAGGAGTCATTGATCGAGCGAAGGAAAAGCTTGGTAATCAGCAGGTAAGTTTCGAAAAACTCCTGAAAGAGCTGGATATTGAAAAACGCGTTTTCTCCGAAAAGAACATCGAAATCGGTATCAATCAGCGTAAGCTCGCTCAGCAACTTGCCGAATACACCGCGTTAAAAAATCGGCTGGATAATGAGCAGAAACAAATCGTAAACGACGCCAAGCAGAAAGCTAAAGCGCTGGTGCAGGAAGCGAACCAACGTATCGAAAATACGATTCGGGAGATTCGGGAGAACAAAGCCGAGCGCGACGTAACAAAGCAGGTTCGTCAGCAACTGGAAAGCTTCGAACGCAAAGAACTTAAGCCAGAAGCCATCATTATTGATACGCCAAAGCCATCGGAAGAGGAATTCGAAAAAGATAGCGGAGCAATCAGCGTTGGCAGTTACGTTCGCATTGCCGGACAGAATGCCGTTGGCGAAGTGCTTTCGATTCGGGGAAAAGATGCTGAAATACGTATCGGGGATCTGAAATCGAATGTAAAAGTAAACCGACTCGAAAAAGTTAGCAAAAAAACCTTCAAAGAAGCCACCGAAGTACGCGACGACCGCCCACGCAGCCAAGGGATGGACATCAATGAGAAGATGCAAAACTTCAGTTTCAACCTTGACATTCGCGGCAAGCGGGGCGAAGAAGCGCTGACCGAAGTAGACCGTTTTGTGGATGATGCTTTAGTGCTGGGCTATCCCGAACTACGTATCGTTCACGGCAAAGGCGACGGTATTCTACGAACGCTGGTACGTAATCATCTGCGTGGCTATAAACAAGTTGGCCGCATGGAAGATGAACATGCCGACCGGGGAGGTGCTGGTGTTACAATTGTTAAAATGAAATAAACCGTTTTCAGGTTACGGGTTTCGTAACCTGAAAACCTCAATATATGAAAGCAGTAATTTTTGACATGGATGGCGTAATTGTGGATACCAATCCACATCACCGTACCGCCTGGCGCGAGTATTACCAACGTAATGGCAAGTCATTAAGTGACGATGACTTTGTGCAATACGTTTCGGGTAAACACAACAAGGACATTGTAGCGCATCTGTTCACAAATCAAACTATAACCTCAGACGAAGTTGTGCGTTTAAGCAATGAAAAAGAAGCACTGTTCAGGGAGTTGTATCGTCCGGTTATTCAGCCGGTTGCCGGGATTATTACGTTTCTGAAATCGTTGAAAGAAGCGGGTATTCGGACTGCCGTTGCTACGTCGGCACCAGTTGAGAATCTGGATTTTGTGGTAGATACGCTCAACATCCGTCCGTATTTCGATGCTTTGCTAAACGAAAGTATGGTAAGCCATCCGAAACCAGATCCTGAAATCTATCAGAAAGCCATGGAGATGCTGGGCGTTACCCCAACAGAGAGCGTAATTTTTGAAGATTCGATAACTGGCATTCAAGCCGCAAAAGCTGCGGGCGCTTATGTTGTTGCTTTGGCAACAACCCAGTCTCCCGATGAGTTACGTCCCTTTGTAGACGACGTAGCGCTTGATTTCACTGCCATAAACCTGGACCGGATACAACGTTTGATTAAGGTTTTTTAACGTAGTTAAACGTCTTTACTCCGTATTTTTGTAAGTACTGAAGAAATCCGATTCGTATAACTAACTCGGTACGTTATGCCCTATAAACTCTTCTTACCCGCTTTTTTTATCACCTGCCTGGGATGGTCAGGAAGCGTATGGGCACAGGGTAAGTACGTTGTTGGGACGGTCATTGATAAAACCACCAATCAAGGTGTCGATAAAGTAACGGTTATAAACCAGCGCACCCGCCAGCGCGCTCGTACAAATGCTTCGGGTCGCTTTTTTCTGACCATTCAGCCCGGCGACTCCCTGATTCTAAATAGCCAGCTTTACAACCGCACCGGCATTCGGTACGACGGCTCTGATAATCCAACCATCGTAGCACGGGCTTTGCCCCCCATGCCTTACCGCGTCGTAGATCTTGCTGAGGTAACTGTAACCGGGAAACGATACGAAGAAGTAAAGCGCGAAATCAGAGAACTGCTGGATGAGCCGGTAGCCTCCAAGAAAGTTACCGGTGAGCAGACATTCGATCGTCTGGCTGATGGTGCCGGCGTTACGTTGCTTTATGAAATGTTCGGCAAACGTCCGAAATCAGACCGGAAGGCGTATTATATTATGCAACAAGACCGACGCCATGCCCTGGCGCTGGAGCGATTCAGGTTACTGGTTGAGCAATCTACGGATCTGAAAGCAGACGAAATTGACCGTTTTTTTGATTTCTGCGACTTGGACGATGAATTCTTGCTGAAGTCAGAAGACTACGACCTGATCAATACCATTCAGCAACTGCGGAACCGCTATCGAAATGGTTTTAATCGTCCGAGTCGAATCTCGCCCGATCCTGCGGCCCCTAAGCAGTAGAGACTATCGCTTACCTTATTTTGTCCGCACGATCTTAAGCTTCTTCATAAGCTCTTTTCGGCTGCTGGCGGGCATTTGCAAAACGGTCTGATTATCATTCAGGAATAAGTAGTTGTCTTCCAGCCGCTTAATATAATTCAGATTAATCAGTAGCGACCGCGAGAGCCGATAAAAATTAGCTGATGGAAAATATTGTGCTATATGGCTCAGGTTGGCGCTAACCTGGTAAGGTTGTTTCTGCCCTAAGAGAAACACTTTTGTATAGGAACCATCAGCCTCAACATAAATCACATCATTCGCATTTATTTTCTCGTATCCTTTGTCTACCGGCAAAAATACCTGTTCGGATGATAAAGTGTTTAGCGAGTTATTTAGCCTCGCCTGAAAATGATAATAGGCTAATTCAATCTGTAATTTCAGCTCATCCGCCCGAAAAGGTTTAAGTAAATAGGCTGAAGGCAGCGTTTCCTTAGCTGACTGGAATGTTTGCGTTTCCGAATTAGCTGTCAGATAAATGATTGGCATTGCGTGGTACGTTAGCAGTTCTCTTGCTGTCGCTATACCATTCGGTTTGGAGTCGCCTAAATGTACATCAATCAGTACAAGATCGGGAGGATGTTGTTTAACTGCGCTTACTGCCTGTTCAAGGCTACGCGCTATGGCTGTTACCGTGTGTCCAAACTCCTGTATTGTTTCACGTATATCCAGACCAGTCAGAACATCATCTTCTACGATCAGAATTTTCATTGATCTGTTCATAAAAAAGGAAGGTGTAGATAGATAACCTAACTAGTTCGGATTAAAAAAGATTATTTATAAGCGCAAAAAATGGTCGTATAAACCTATTAAACATTGAATTCCATCGTAAATAGAACTCCGTTGCCTGCTTTAAACTGGTACGTACCATACAACTGCTCGACCTGAGCCTGAATCAACTGCATCCCAAAAGACTCTTTATCTGTGGCAGGCAACGTATCGTCTGCTTTAATAATCTTCGATTGGGCTTCCGACCATCCAGGACCGTTGTCGGCTACAGAAAGCACTACTTTGCTTTTCTTCAATTGGCCATTTACACTGAGAATGGGGTTCTCATTACCGGAAAACGCGTATTTACAGGCATTAGTAGCCAGTTCGTTCATAATCAAGCCTACGGGTACGGCTTTATCGGCAGAAAGGCTAATGTTATCAATTGAAAAACTTGTTTGAACGAAGCTGTAACCATACGTTTTCAATACGCCTTCGACTACTTCCCGAATAAATTCATCCAGATTAACTTCGGCTAATTTATCCCCATCATACAGCCTTCTGTGAAGAATAGCCATCGACTCTATACGAAGCCGACTTTCGTCAACGGCCTTTCTGGCAGCCTCATCGGTCAGCTGCTTTGCCTGTAGGCGAAGTAAACTGGATACAATCTGTAAGTTGTTTTTAACCCGGTGATTCTGCTCTTTCACTAAATCTTCGTTTCGTCGGCTGATACGTTGATTTTTTCGATACAAGCGAAAGAAAATGAGGCTCATTGCAGCAGCGGTAATAAACAAAGCCGAAGCAATTACGGAAACCCGTTGCTGTAAAAGTAAGTTTTTAGCGTCCAGAGCAATTACTTTATCCTGCGCTTTGAGAAGAGCTTCTTTTCTTTCTGTTTCATACTCGACATTTATCCGCATAACCGTACCGTCGTAATCGGACAAGAGCTGGCGTCTTTCTAGCTCACTTAGTTTTTTAAACCGTTCATAGGCCTTCTCCCACTGGCCCGTTCGCTCAAAGTAACGAACGAACTCGCTTTCGAGCAGAACCCGGATATCATACTCATTTATTTTTTTACGATCATAGAACACTTCTGCTTCATGAAGCGCAGTCCAGGCCTGATCAGGTTGTCCCAACAAGAGGTATGCTGAGCCCAAATGCAGCATTGTTCTTAACCGACCAACCCCTTTGTCTTTAAGTGTGAATAAATGCAGTGCTTTTTTAAGGTACACTATCGACTGGATGTCTTTATTTTCGGCCAGAAAAGTGCCTGTTTTGGTCATGGCTTCGGCAACGGCCAATGTATCTTTCAGTTTAAGACCTATCGATTCGATCTGCTTGTAGCAGAACAGAACAGTTTCGTTGCTCACGTTACCGTTTTTCGACGGATTCTCCCGAAGCTGCTCATACGTATTCCCTAATGCTCCATAGGCCCGCATTAGCCCCTGATCTGATTGAATACCTTTAGCTATACGTAACGCCATTTCGGCATAATTCAGGGCCTTTTTATGACGCCCCTGCTTCGCTTCATTTTCACTCAATCGAACATAGAGCCTGCTCAGCTCATAAGAATCTGGCCTGCGTTCCAGGATATGTAATGATTTAAGAAAATAGCTCTGTGAAAATTTGTAGTCCCCCGCAAATGCGTAGGTTTTTCCGTACAAATACCAAGCTTCAGCCAATAGAAGCGAATCGCCCTTTTCGATTGCTTTCTGCTCAGTTTCTTTAGCGTATTGCAATCGCTCGGCGTTCACGTTCAAGGTAGTCAAGCCCTGGCCATCAGATGCACTACAGATAAGTATGTAAACAATTGACAAGTAGCCACTTATTCTACTTTTAGCAACCAAAAAAAGGAGAGGATTCTGGTGAACTCTTGGGCTTCGCATCTTATATCAAAGCTACCAGAACAAAAGCATTATTTCGTAACCAATTACCTCAGAAGAAAAAAGTAAGCATTAACAAGAAAAAGTGATGAGTTGACAAAAACAGCCTTGTTCGTAACCAAAGGATCAGGCTTTTTTGTATAATGAGCCGAATCCAAAGCACTAGCTTTCTGCTTAGATCCACACCCTTTCAATCCGTTACTTTATAGCTTAACCACTACTTTTTCGGCTTCAATTCTGTCCAACCGATACGTGTTGGACAGAATTATTTTTTACCTCCAGCCATCAGACGTTGATAGTTTATATACTGCCGACCATTACTGGATCGCCTAGCCGAATTGTTCCGCCGTTAATTACTTTGGCCGTTAAGCCGCCGTGCCCGCGCATAGCGTTATAACCGCCCGGCCCAAGCGCTGTTTCCATTTTTGAGCAGGGATGACACTGACCCGTGATTTTTAAAACAGCATCCCCGATATGAAGTTGATGATCTTTCAAAGCCAGCAGATTCAGGCCCGACACCACAATATTGCGCCGTAAAAGGCCGGGGTCCAGTTCGCTCTTGCCGGCAAGAGCCGCCACAACAGGCAAGTGCTCTGCCTGGATAAGCGTTACGTGTCGATTGCCACTTTGCCCCGAATAATGATCTCCGACGATTCCCTTTTTTTCCGTTACCTCTATCGAGTCGACAACGTTAACCGGTTCACGTCGCTCAGGTCGTATGCCGATCCATTCCACTCGTCCCGGACGAGGAAACACATCAAAAAGATCTTTGATATTTTGCATTAATCAGCCGTAAAGAATTAACCGTATTTACAAGATTAACAGGGTTTTGGGGTAAAAAATCTCGTACTTTTTCTAAATCCAATTAGAACCCGGGCGTTTTTTATCGGCCAAATTTCAGCGTTGTACCAATCCGAAATCCTAAGCCTTTATACGTAGCATCTTGCCATTGTGAGATGACTTCAACCCGGAAAAAGGGCAATACCTGCGGAATAATCCCATCTAGTCCATAGCCGATTTCAGTGTAGTTTTTCGATGCAGGCGTGTAGAGATAATGTACAAAAAGGTTTTCTTTCAACCCGACCAGCCGAACAAGTGTCAGTTGCGTAACCAGTAATTTCCGGAACTCAGCCAATACGTGTCCTTCGGCAAAGCGATCTGCCGTACTGTACTGATAATAAGGCAATAACCGATAGCTAGACACTACGTCGCCTTGCTGAAAGAAAAATTCATTTCCGGCGAAGTGTTTGAAATCTGGGAAGTACAGCTTTCGATGATTCAGGAACGTACCGGCACTGAGTTGATAATTTAGTCGACTGCGAATCCCCGTTTCAAACGAATGGCTTATTGTTGCCTGTACGAAGTCATAATCAACCGCATCGGCCGTTCCATCAGCTATTCCTTTCCGATAGTTCAACGTCAGCAAAGGGGCATCGTTATCCCGTCGGGCAGTACGTCTGCCATTACGTATTACGTATTCCGTTGCCCCCAGGCGCCCCGAGGCCGTTACGTTCAACAGCAAGGCGTTGTGCGTCGGAAACGCCGTCGTCGGTAGTTCTGCGTTATCAGGTCGGTTCGGTGTGTAGGTCCGATTACGCCAGTTTATCCATGGTTTCAGATCTTCGCGATAGTTGGCCAATTCAGTACGTTGAGCGTATTCTATACTTGCCGATAACTGAATCCGGTTTTTGAAAGGTGACGCCTTTACGCTGAAATTCACAAAATCTTTCTGGTATAGCTTTATGAAGTTCTGTTCAAAGAGCAGCGTTGTCAATGAATTTAGGAATGGGCTAATCGGATTATCTGGATTAAACTGGTATAGATAGCGCCCACCCGAGACGCCAATACGTGTCGTTTTATATTGATAGCTGGCCTGGCCATAGCCTACAAACCCTTGTCGCCCAAACTGATATCGACCCGTACCACCTACATTCCATTCGCCGAGTGGAATTTGCACAAACCGATTGACAGAATCTACTTTTTTTCGATAACGCAGATTCAGAGCGGCTTCCAGCGTGTATCCCTCAACGGTGTTGTATTCAATCTGGGTTAGTGGACTCGTATAACTCAGCGACGTTTGTTTGCTCAGTCGCCACGTATTGCCGCTGAGCAGTTGGCCGGTCGAGAACTTATTGGGCGTTTTTTTCTTCTGCCGGTCCGACAACGCGCTGCTGTCGCGTCGGGACGTATCACCGGGCGCTTTTATTTAGCGTATCAGACCCAAACTATACGCCTTTCGATAGCTTTTGGTTTCAGCTGTTGTCAACGGTACCGAACGTAGCGAATCCCAGAAAACGTTGGAGCGTTTGCGGGCCAACGAATCAACCACCAGCGAATCGTCGCGCACAACCGTTACGTCCTCTTTCCGTTTTTTACGCGCCAGCTTTTCCTGCTTTTCGTACTCCTTGACCATCTGACGCAGGTTTTTGGTCGAAAATTCCTTCTGTTTTTTTACCAACTCGTCGAGCTGCGTCGATTTAATATCGCCTTTTGAAAGCGTTTGTGCAGGCGGCCCCTTCTTCTCATCAGCGACTTCAATATCTTCGACAAAAGCCGGATTTACCACAAACTCACTGAAGGTCAGATTGCGAATGTAATAGCCCGTTGCTTTAACGCCCAGGTATGACCCATTTCCATTATAGCGTTGATTCGTAGGCATCCATACGCCCTGAACAGGGCTGCATTGGTGGCGAATTGATATAGTCACGCCAATGTTATTTACTGTCTCTAACTGTAAACTATGGATAGCCCAGGTATTTTCCAGGATATAGATCGTTCCACGAAATACGCCTTCACCATACTGACGCGGAATGACCTGAATTTTGCTGATTTCTACGGGTTTACCATCGGGGCTGTTTTCCCGGAATGTTCCTTTGTATTCAAATTTGTAGTATGCAAACGCTTTTGGCGACAAAGGCGACACTACCCCTCCTATTGTTGGATTATAAAAGCTGGCATTATAAAACTGGTTGGGGCTCAGGAAATCACCCTGTGAATTCCGGTTGGCAATGATACGTTGCCGAAACTGATTGGGTTGACTAAACGACACTTCGGCAACCGTTTCATTAAGAATCGGTACCCCTACTTTGAAGTTAAAATCCCGTTCGGCTTCTTTCAACTGCTTCCGAAAGGCCATTTCTGCCAGGTTAGGCAAATCCAGTATGGTCACCGACGATTTGGTATAAACGCGCGCTTTAAAGCGCTGTACCTGTAGCTGATGAAACCGGCTCTTGGCAATGGCCCGTCGCATAATGGTGTAGGCTGGATCTTCGTTACCCGCCTTTGTTTGCACCTCTGCCAACCGGAAAGCCTGTTCTTCCAGCGTAGCATCCAACGTAGCAAAGCTCGTTCCAATGTCAACAGACTTCTGGATTGTCTGAAAGCCAAGGTATTGAAACACAATATCGTATTTGCCAGGCGCTAACCCAATTTCGTAACGTCCTTCGGCATTGGTGATGGTTCCGTTGGGGGTTCCTTTGACAATAACGGCTGCGAATGGCAATACGTCTCCCTGTTTGCTTTTGACTGTACCACGCAAACCGCTACCACTCATAGCCTGAGCCGTAGCGAACTGGTAACAAAGACAGGTGAACAGACTAACTAAGATAAATTTCATGCCACAATGTGGTAGTAAACAGCCGAATGTACCATTTGAACGAACAAGTTCCTTGCTTTTATCTGTAAGTGGCAGATTATAGCAGGTTCTACAGACAATCAGAAGATGCTTTTATAAGTCAATGCGTTGTCTGGCTGTTTATTAAAAAACTATAATCTCTTTACGTATCTTGCTTTAAACTGTACCAACCTGACACATATGCCAAGATCAATACACTTCCTTCTCAATTTATTTATTTTTTCTTTAACTCTCGCTACCGTTTCTGCCCAACCTTCGCCTTCCGGCATTTTGCCTGAACGTGAGCGAGCGCGGGTTATCGATGAAATTCTGGAAGATCGATTCGCTAACTTACTACCACAACTGATGCGCCGAGAGGGAATAGATATGTGGATCATTATTTCCCGCGAGTACAACGAAGATCCGGTGCTACGTACCATGCTACCCAGCACCTGGCTTTCAGCCCGCCGACGTACCATTATGGTGTTTTTTGATAATGGAAAGGATGTAGAGAAGTTAGCTATTGCCCGTTATGATGTAGGCAATCTACTCAAAGGCGCGTGGGACATCGATGTGCGGCCCAACCAGTGGGAAGCATTGGCAAAAGTTATTGAAGACCGAAAGCCTAAAAAAATCGGCCTGAATATGTCAGCTAATTACGGTCATGCCGATGGGTTATCGTTTTCGGAACACGAAGAATTTGTCAGGAAGCTTCCGGCTGATTACCAGAAACGTATCGTGTCGGCGGAGAAAGTTGCGGTTGGCTGGCTCGAAACACGTACTGAAAAAGAAATGGCGATCTATCCGCTTATTTGTCGGCTATCGCACCAGATCATTCAGGAGGGTTTTTCCGAACAGGTTATTCAACCCGGCGTAACGACGACCGACGACGTAGTGTGGTGGTTCCGCCAACGCATTACGAGTCTTGGCCTTGATACGTGGTTTCACCCGACTGTAGACGTTCAACGCGCCGATAATCAGCAGTTTGAGCACTTACGCACCTTTTCGAAACGCCCCGATAAACAAGTGATTATGCCGGGCGATTTACTGCATGTTGATTTTGGCATTACGTATCTGCGTTTGAACACCGACCAGCAGCAACATGCTTACGTATTACGTCCCGGCGAAACCGACGTACCGGAATCAATCAAAGTGGCTTTTAAGCAAGGAAATCGCTTACAGGATATTCTGACCGAACAATTTAAGCTTGGAAAAACGGGCAATCAGATGTTACTGGCCGCTCTGGAACAATCGAAAAAAGAAGGCATAAACGGTACGATTTACACCCATCCGATTGGCGTTCACGGGCATGCAGCCGGGCCAACCATCGGCTTGTGGGATCAGCAAAAAGGGGTACCTGGCTCTGGTGATTATCCTTTACTGGCAAACACGGCTTATTCAATTGAACTCAATGCTGCCGTAGAGGTTCCGGAGTGGAAAAAAGTGGTACGTATCATGCTCGAAGAAGATGGCTTTTTCGATGGTCAAACGTTCCGTTACATTGACGGTCGCCAAACCGAAATCTATACGATTCCACGAAAATTAGGGTACGTAAAATAACATAGGTAGTAGAGATGCAAGCAATTGCGTCTCTACTACTTTACAGGAGAACCGTCCCGGATTTCTTCCGTAGCCGTCGAGATAAGTTTATCTCCTTCGGTCAATGGCCCGAATATTTCAATATTATTATCAGCCTCAAGACCTTTCCTGACGGGTACCCATTCCGCCTTTTGATTAGCAACACGCACTACGAAAACGCCCGTGCTTGAATTAAGAACGGCCGATTTTGGTACAACAAACGTACTGGTTTTAGTAGGCAACGGCAGTGTTACCTCCGCAATCATACCCGGCAGCAGTTTTTTATCATTATTGATTACGTCTACTTCCACGCGCTCAGAACGCAGCCGTTTGTCCAATGCACCTGCCATACGTTTCACCTGACCGGTAAATTTCTTGTCGGGGAATGCCTTGACCATAAACGTGACCTGATCGTTCTGATCAACGTAACCAGTGTATGCCTCGGGAACTGAGATCACCAGACGAAGTCTCTTCTGTTCAGTCAGTACAAACAATGGAAATTCAGAACCTTTACCCGACGGCCCAACATAAGCACCTGTACTGGCGTTACGAGCACTGATGATTCCGTCAAATGGAGCACGGATTTCAAGGTATCGTTTCAGGTCACTGACTTCCTGATAAGACGATTTAGCCGCTTCCAGCTGGGCCAGATCAGCGTTACGTTTCGCCAACGCCTGATCGACATCGTTTTTTGAAACAGCTCCCGAAAACTTGCTGGCTTCCAGTACACGTTCATAATTGGCTTTACTGGCAATAGACAAAGCTTCCTGCGCTTTAAGTTTTGAGTTAGCTGAGGCCAGTTGAGCGCTTAACTCGGGCGCTTCGGCCAAAGCCAGCAATTGCCCCTGTCTGACTTCTGAGCCGACATCAGCATTCAGCGTTTTAATGTAGCCACTCACTTTTGCGTAAATATCGACGTCCCGAAAGGCCACCAGCTCGCCGGGTATTTGTAAGGAAGAGGCTAATTTGCCTTTTTTCAAAGTAAACACTTCCGGAGCGGCTGGCGCTTCAGCTTTTTCGGTTTCAGATGCTTCTGCTTTACTCTCGGGAGAATGACAATTAGTTGCTATAACGGCCAGCAGTATACTACCTGTGGCCACAAGCAGACTACGTACTGGTTTATTAATTAGCCGTTTCATACGCGGAAGGAATGTAATATTTACTTTCTTTATCTTCAGGATCAAGTGATACAGATTCCGTGGTGGTTTTGCCCTGTACCCAGGCAAAAGCTAACGGCAGAATGAATAAGGCCGCAAATGTCGACGCAATTAACCCACCAATAACGGCACGTCCCAGCGGAGCTGCCTGCGAGCCGCCTTCACCCAAACCCGATGCCATTGGAATCATACCAACCACCATCGCTACGCTGGTCATCACGATGGGCCGCATGCGAACAGATGCTGCTTCCCGGGCCGATAATAGTGCGTTACCATTCCGCATCCGCAGTTCTTCGGCATTTGTAATCATAAGCACGGCATTGGAGATTGACACACCCACTGACATGATTATTCCCATGTATGATTGCAGATTGAGCGTTGAGCCCGTAAGTAATAGCAAAGCTAACGAACCAACCAATACGGCGGGGACTGTACATAGCACAACCAGCGACACTTTAAATGATTGGAAGTTAGCGGCCAGCATCAGGAAAATTACTATAATAGCAGTCAGCAAACCAGTCTCTAAACTATCGAGCGTATCAATCAGCACTTGCGTCAACCCCTGCATTTTTACCGTTAAGCCGCGCGGTAATTCCCCCAGAGAGTCAATGGCTTTCTGAACGTCTTTAGCAGCTGTTCCCAAATCCATGTCGTTTAGGTTTGCCGTTACCGACAGGACAGGTATAGCTCCGATATTATCGTTTTCGCCATACGCAGTGCCTTTTTGCAACGTAGCAACATCACTTAAAACCGGGCGGTTCGTGTTTGGCAAAACGGGTATCTCGCCCAGATCATTGATGCTTGTCATTCGGTTTTCAGGAACCTGCACCTGCACACTATACGTCTGACTTGATTTGGGGTCAATCCATACGCTTTTCTCCGTATAGCGTGACGACGACGTAGCAGCAATCAGCGAGCGTGAAATAGACGATATATCCGTTCCTAACTGAGCAGCTCTGGTCCGATCGATTGTTACATTAATGGTCGGGTATTTTGTAGCCTGGCCAATCTGAACGTCACGCAGATACGGTATCTGGTTCAGTTTGGCAATGACTTTATTGGCGTACTCCTCGTTTTGCTTTTTGTTTTTCCCCGAAAGTTTAACTTCAATCGGCGTCGGCGAACCCTGACTAAGAATCTTATCGGTCAGCTCAATCGGCTCAAACGAAAGCTTTACATCTGGCAGCGTCTTTTTCATGCTGGCTCGGAACTTGTCTTTCAACTCGTCCAGATCAACTTTATAATCTTCTTTCAGACTTACTTGCAAAACGCCTTCCTGCGGCCCGGCCATGAACAAATAAATCGGGCTGGTTGAAAACTGGGCACCGTGCATACCGACCATGGCGGACGTTATTTCGACATTTTCCTTACCGACCAGCTTATTTAGTACGTCGATAGTTTTTAGCATGGTTACTTCGGTCTTTTCCAGCCGTGTACCATCGGGGTTTCGTAAACGAACCTGAAACTGCCCCCCGTTTACTCTGGGCAAAACGTCGCGTCCAATGATGGTAACCATAAGCATTGCCAGCCCTAGCGCACCCACTACGTAGCCCAGTACAATGGGTTTACGGTAAGGCAGAATCCGCTCCATAAAGCGTACAAATCGAGCCCGAACCCGCTCAAAATAACTGATCTTACCATCGTTATTCAGGTCGATCCGGTGAGCTAGTTTTTGTTTTTCCCGTAGCAGATCGTCATGCTCGTTTTTACCGTTAGAGCCTGCTTTGCCGTTCGCTTTAATCAGGTGTCCATTAGCAGCAACATCGTGCTTGGTGGCTTTTCCATTGCTGGCAGGATGGTGTTCTTTCATCAGCCAGTTTGCCAGAACAGGTACCAATGTTTGGGCCATCAGATAAGACGTAATCATTGAAAACCCAATGGCTAAAGCAAGCGGCAGGAACAGCGCACCCGGTATTCCTTTCATAGTAAAAGCCGGCGCAAATACGGCCAGAATACAGAATAGAATCAGAAGTTTGGAGAAGGCAATTTCCTTACAGGCATCCCAAATAGCCAGGGCCTTGGGTTTACCCATATCCATATGCTGGTGAATGTTTTCAATCGTTACGGTACTTTCATCAACCAGAATACCGATAGCCAGCGAAAGGCCGCTCAAGGTCATAATGTTGATTGTCTGCCCGAATAGCGATAGAAACAGAACGCCCGCAATAATACAGGTTGGAATGGTAATAATAACGATCAGCGCGCCCCGGGCATCGCCCAGAAACAGCAATACCATTAAGCCCGTGAGAATAGCACCGATAGCTCCTTCCGTCATCAGGCTTTTTACCGCATTGATCACATATACTGATTGGTCGAAGGTGTACGTCAGCTTTACATCTTCTGGTAAGAGAGCCTGAAAGCGCGGGAGCGCAGCTTTCAGATTTTGCACTACTTCCCACGTTGATGCATCGGCCGATTTGGTAATGGGCAGATACACAGAGCGTTTACCATTGACCAATACGTACCCCTGCGTAATGTCAGCGCCATCTTCGATGGTTGCTACGTCCTTGAGGTACAAATTCTGGACAGTTCCGGTATACAGCGGAATATTACCGAAATCCTCAATGTTTCTGACCGTTGTATTGGCAGGTGTAAAATAATTCAGGTCGCCAACCCGCACATTTCCGGCAGGAGTCGCCTGGTTGTTGATACGTAACGCAGCCACCAACTGATCCGGTGTCAGATTGTGCGAACGTAGCAATTCAGGGTCAGCTCTGATAACAACGGAGCGGGAGTTGCCTCCAAACGGAGCGGGCGACACCAGACCCGGAATAGACGTAAATCCGGAGCGAATGTATACGTTCGCTAAGTCCTGCAGCTCGTTGTTGGTACGTTGCGGGCTACTAAGCACTAATTGGCCCACCGGCAACGTGGAGGCATCAAAACGCAGTATAAAAGGCGGCTGAGATCCGGGTGGAAAAACAGCCTGCGCCCGGTTCGAATAAGCCGATACCTCAGCGGCTGCCTGCGCCATATTGGTACCTTCGTAAAACGAGAGCTTTAATAACGTAATACCCTGGATATTTTTTGTCTCAATACTTTTTACACCTGATACGTACAGCAACAGGTTAACGTATTGCTTCCCAAAAAATGCCTCCATCTGATCGGGGGTGTAGCCCCCAAATGGCTGCGAGATATAAATAACCGGCAGATTCAGGTTTGGGAAAATATCGATCTTGATCGTGCGAACGGCACCTATACCGAAATAAAATAAACTGGCAACAACAACTAGGATTGTAATTGGCTTACGTAACGCGGCTCGGATTAAATTCATCTTACAATTAAAATCATCTTAAACTCATAACTCTGTTGAGCCAATCAAACAGTTTCTCTTTTCAGTTTTATCTTTGATTAATGGTAAATCAGATAAAACCCAATTTTTTCCACAATCTATTACATATAGATCTATAACTTTCTGAAAGTTAATGAATTTGTCTGACAAATCCTTTGCCTCATTTCCCTCTTTATGAGCCTTTTAACCAACAATATTCCGCCCTGACAGTCAGCTAATTTCTACGTTTATTAGGTAAAAATCCCTAAAGTTTGACTCACTAGCAGGCTGGAATTAGACTGTATGAATCAGCGATAAATTCTATTTATGTAACCGTTCCTTAGCTCTATTTTCTTAGAAAAATTTCCAAGAAAATTACCCAATAAATTTCTTTAGATAATTCGATAAATAGGGTTCAGAACTGTTGGAAGTAAGTATACAGTCACTCAAAAAAAGCCAGACATTTTGAGTCTGGCTTTTCAAATAAACAATAGTTGTTACGTTAATCAGATCGACGCAGCGACTGCTTACGCCAGTACGTCAGACTCCGCCATGCCCATTCGAGGGGACCAAACTGAAATGATCGTAACCAGAATATGCTAAACAGGATATTGGCTAACCAGACAATCAATACTACACCGTAGAGTTGATAATACTGCAAATAGCCAAAATAGCCCAGTCCATAGCCAAAGAATATAAACGTACAGAATAGCGTCTGAAGAATGTAATTACTAAAAGCCATCTGGCCTACTGCGCCTAAAGTTCGAAAAGTTTTCTTTGCTATTCCTGACTGGATGAGTAAAATCAGCGCGCTAACATGGGCTACGACTAGTAACATCCGTTGAACGGGATATAGAAACGAACCAACGTTAACAGCTTGTGAATCTAAAAAAGCCGTCATATTTGTAAATCGATGCCCGTACCACCAGTTGAACAGAACTATTGGTAAACCTAGGCTATAACCGATGCTTAGCAGTCGCCAGTACGTCTGGCGCGGCAATTTGCCGGTTAGAAATCCCCATTTGAATAGAGCCATACCAAGAATCATCAGGCCAAGGGCGTCCCAAAGGGTAAAGAATATATACTTTGTCTGAAATTTAAAGGCAAGCGGGCGTATATAGCTGGCAACGTCGGCATAGTTACCTCGCATTGATCGGGTATTCTTCTCAATTTCTGCTTTGTCAGGTATAAATTCCTTCGCCGTCTCGAGCCAGACTTTTTTAGCTTCCTGCTGTGCTTTGGTTAACGGTTTCACTTCTTTTTCAGCAGCTACTACGTCTAGGTAAGTCAGGCGTTGTTCACGGATATGGCTATAAAATAGCTGGTTTGTAATGGCATCGAAGCTCCCGAGCACTAAGGCAATGCCTAACAACCAACCTGGCGTCAGTTTTCGAAACCAGAACAACACGAGCGCGCAGACACCGTACCCATACAGAATGTCCCCTATCCAGAGCAGCACATGCGCGTGAATGAGGCCAAATAGTATCAACCAGCCCATCCGCCGATAGTATAGTCCTGCAACAGTCCAGCGATCTGCCCCCGCCTGTTCTTTACGCGTGGTAAAAATGAGTACTCCGGCTCCAAACACCATAGAGAACAGAGCACGCATCTTTCCTTCAAACACTACCGTAATAAAGAAATTGAACCAGTAGTTAATGTTATGAGGATTATTGCGAAAGGCTTCCGTAAATCGTTCCGGCATAGCAAATCCGGGAATATTCATCAACAGAATTCCCAGCAAAGCTACCCCTCGCAGTATGTCAATTATTTTGATACGTTCGGCCAGCGTTACTGGCTTATAAAGCTGTGGAGATGATTTACCAGCTATTACGCTCACGGATAGATTTTCCATACAGGTATTGGTGTGTTATTTAATCGAAATTAATAACTACCGCCTGTCGGTCATAGAGTATAAATACCTGAAAATAAACTATATAAATAAAAAAGGTGCTGGATAAAACCCAGCACCTCCATAAGACTAAAACCTTATCTCGTTAGGCCAGTCGATTAATGCAGTTTAAATCTTCAAACGCAACTTTTAGCCGTTGCACCATGCTTTCTTCGCCTTTACGTAACCATACGCGAGGATCGTAATATTTTTTGTTCGGCGAATCTGGCCCTTCAGGATTACCCAGCTGCGACTGTAGGTAGCCTTCTTTCGCTTTATAGTATTTCAGAATGCCTTCCCACATAGCCCACTGCATATCCGTATCAATATTCATTTTCACTGCACCATAACGAATAGCTTCACGAATTTCTTCCCGGCTTGATCCCGATCCACCATGGAAAACGAAATTTACAGGTAGTGGTCCAGTGCTATATTTTTCCTGGATGTACTTCTGCGAATTGTGCAGGATAATTGGCGACAGCTTCACGTTTCCGGGTTTGTATACACCATGTACATTTCCGAAGGCAGCCGCAATAGTAAAGTTCGGTGAAATCTTGCTTAATTCTTCGTATGCATAGGCCACTTCCGCAGGCTGCGTATATAATTTCGAATCATCTACATCGGAATTATCAACGCCATCCTCTTCACCACCTGTTACACCCAGCTCAATTTCAAGTGTCATCCCGATCTTAGCCATCCGCTCAAGATACCTGGCCGAGATTTCAATATTCTCTTCAATTGATTCTTCCGACAGATCAAGCATGTGCGAAGAATACAAGGGCTTGCCCGTTTGATCAAAATGCTTCTCACCAGCAGCTAACAACCCATCGATCCACGGAAGGAGCTTTTTAGCGCAGTGATCGGTATGCAGAATTACCGGAACCCCATAAATCTCAGCAACATGGTGCACATGTAATGCTCCTGAAATTGAGCCTGCAATAGCAGCCTGTTGTTTATCGTTCGGCAGGCTCTTACCTGCGTAGAAAATCCCACCGCCATTCGAGAACTGAATGATCACTGGAGAGTTGACAGCTTTAGCTGTTTCCAGAACGGCGTTTACAGAGTCGGTTCCAACTACGTTAACAGCGGGAAGGGCATAATCATTTTCATTGGCGTGGCGAAAAATTTCGGTGACGCCTTCACCGGTTACAACACCGGGGGCAAAACGGGTGGCTACTTCGCTCATAATTAGGAAAATTTTTGGATTCGTTCAAGAAATAGTTTTACCGAACATGCAACCGGTTAATCTATTTAGTATAAGCAGGTAAAGTTGGGGATATTGTCAAAAAAATACTAATCAAGCACGATCGTATTATCTGGAAAATCAGCACGCTGCCTCCGCTCATCGGCAATCATAAGTATATTACCATCCGACTAAAAACTAACTATAAGTTAATTAGTATTAACAATTTTACGAATGCTAAGGAATGTACCAATACTATTCTGGTACAGCGTACCGGCATCTACAGCAACACTACCTGTGAGTTGAAGTCCTCCCAAAATTGATAAAGGAGCGACTATGCCAGCATATCCTGAAAATTGTTTCCGAGCAGCAGAGAAAGGGACATTATATGTACCAAGATTATGGCTGTAGGAGAGTTTTATTTGATACGTTATAGGGCTCATTAAAGCACGTCCACTCAACGGCAGGCTTCCACCTACACCCGTATGAAATACGTACACTCTATTGTTGTTCGTAAACGAGCCATAAGGATATTGATCCCGTGGCCCTAAGCCTGGTGGAATGAATGGAGTACCAACTGTATGGTATCGGTAAGCCCATCCATCGCGAAATTGCTGGTGATTAAAATAATCGTCTTTACCACGACGTTTTGGATCATCGATAATAAATTCAGGCCCACCCTGACTTGTTGTGTTCAGAAACTCAAACAGAATATCCCGAACGATAGCATTATCGTCGTTTCGACGAAGCCGTATCCCATTCAGGCCATCAGCAATATTGATTAAATAAAATAGCGAGCCATCATCATAGATATTCTGTCGATAGATGTATAAAGTATGGCTGGAAAGATCGATTTCCGCAGCTACATCTATTGAACCAAGATGATTCCCGATTCGGTTAGTTAAATCAAAGTAATTATACTCTGACGTATCATTACTTTTCGGGTAAAGTGTTGATACCACATAAAAATAGTTTTTTAGTCCAGAAGGTAGTTTTCCGTCACTTTGAACCGTACCGGGAGGATTGAACGGATCAGCAACTCTGCCTCCCCACACAACCTGATGATTTAATCCAGCATAAAAACGCATAAAATCACGTTGATGACCAAAGCGCAAATACAGTGACTTTTGGTGAAGCATTTTATTCTGGATATAACCACTTGCATCCAGATAGCCGTGAGCAAATGTACCCTGAATAGCTACCCATCCCTTCGTAAAGCCGATTGGAGTAAAGGTTGGGATACCGATTTGAATTTTAGGCACCGGCATCGCATTGCCTGACCATGAATAAGATCCTGTCGACAGAGTCGAGTCAGCCAGACCAAACTTCTCACGCCGTCGACCCAAATAGAGTTCCCAAATTCCTCGACGTACTTTTACATAAGCTTCGGGCAACAGTACATTATTCTCGTAAGACAGTCCATTTTGCATTCCATTGACCACCATATTAACCCCGTAGCCTATATCGAACTTTGAGCCTCGCCAGGTTCCATCACCATGACGACTTGAGTCATACTCACTATAGAGACCTGCCCGGAAAGTTGCTACAGGAGATCGGTAGGGAACAATGCCATACTGATTAGCTCGTAGCCAAAAAGGTGTTTCTGTGGAAGAAGAAAGGTAAGTACCTGCTTCAGCAACGTAGCGATTAGGTTTACGAACAGGTTGAGCTTGCAGGTAACAGGAAGTAATTACAAGTAAAATAAGTACGCATAAGAAACCTGACTTTGAGCAAGTATGCATTGAGTGCCGGGTAAAGTGAAACGAACTGATTTACAATAATAAGGCCTTCCTTTAATCTTTATAACTTTATCAATTGTTTTTTATAGTATAGATACAACAAGCAAGAAGACCCACGTGTAGATCGCGGGTCTTCCCAACTGAATATTAGATGCTATTGTTATTTTTTTACCAATCGGCCTGTGGCTTTTTGCTGGTTCGCTTCCACAATAGGAATATACACTCCTGAACTAACTGCCGTTGGTCGCCATTCCAGACTGTGCTTGCCAGCAGACTGGTTTACGCTATCTACCAGCTTTTCCACTACTTTACCCTGCGCGTCTAAGATCCACACGTTCACTTTACCATCTTCGGGAAGATAGTAACCGATGGTAGTTGACTGCTCAAACGGATTAGGGTAAGCTACTAATTGAAGTTTAGCATCGCCTTCTTTACCAATATTAACCGGTTTTATATTAGCAGTAAAAACACTACCACGATTTGCTCTGAATCCAGGCAACATTGTGATTGAGTTTCCGGCTCTATATTCTACTACTGCCGATGCCTCTACTGCACTGGTAGTCGCAATGGTTTCAACTGCCTGCTCAACATGATAACCTGCTTTTTCGTAGGTAACCTGAATACGTAATGCTTGCTGGGTAGTCTGCCCTAAGCTTACCAGCGCTGTGCAGCAGCCTATTATTGTTAGAAAAAGCCGCATATTACTTTCGGTTTTTAGCCTGTAGCCTGTTGATACGTTGCTCTAAGTTCGCACTTTTTCTCTTGAGCGTATCATTTTCTTTCTTTAACTCAAGAACATATAAAGTCAACTCCTCCACTTTCTCCAGTAACTTCGCCTGCATTTTACCCACATCAACTCCTTCTTTCACAACCTCTTCAGCTGATGGCACTCCCGGAAGATGTTTTTCCTGATTGATATACCGCTCTACTTCATTCAGACTACGCAGCTGATAACCATTTTCAAAAACCCGGTCCGACCAATCTGCAGTACTCTTTACAGCCACTTTCACCTTTTCCGTCAGAACGCCATCCGCTACGTATAACCGGTATCCGCTTGGCGTCTTGCTAACACCTGGCCCAATAATTACGCCCCCAACGTTTGTATTTTGCAGATTATCACCGCTTGCCTGCCACAAAGTCTCTGCGTCAACACCAACACGAGCCGAACCATTTATGCTTCCAAGGACCACATCTCCCTGACTATTGACAGTCAAAAATTTAGTTTGATTAAGTACGCTGGCAGTTGTTCCTAAGCTTGTTAAACGCAAACCTGACACACCAGAAGCACCTGAAACCACTTCCAGTTTTGCCGCTGGTGCCGACGTACCAATACCAACATTTACTCCATTTCCCAAAACCATGCTATTACTTTGACTGACCTGAGCCTGTTGTCCAATAGCAATTGCATTAGTAATATTAGGAGTAGCTTGGGTTACATCAGCTCCTCCACCAATAAAGACATTGTTGCTGCCTTTATTGTAATATCCCGCATAACGACCTATTGCAGAATTAGAATTACCTATGTTGTTGTTTAGCAATGCACCATCTCCAATGGCTGTATTTCCTACTCCTGTTGTTGTACCCAAACCGGTACCATTACCCATGAATAGATTATAGCTCCCTGTTGTATTACTTGATCCCGACTGCTGACCTAAAAATAGGTTACCTAAGCCTGTTGTATTTTTTGCCCCTGCGGCCGCGCCAATAAATACATTATATCCCCCTGATTGATTACTTTCACCCGCTCGAAACCCAACGAAAGTATTACCTGATCCTGTATTAGTTGTTCCAGTATTAGACCCCAAAAACGTATTTTGTACAGCCGCACCATTAGATGAACCCGCAAGCGAACCTAAAAAAGTATTATTTGATCCTGATGTATTATTGCCACCTGCATCGGCTCCTATAAATGTATTGTTGTTTCCTTGTGAATTAGCATACCCAGCGCCTGAACCCAAAAAGGCGTTATGGTGTCCTGATGAATTTAAATATCCCGCTCGGTCACCCGCAAAAGCGTTATTGTAACCACTAGTATTTGTATAACCGCTCTGCGATCCTAAAAATGTATTGTTATTTCCAGTAGAGTTATTAAATCCAGCGATAAAGCCAACGAATGAATTTTGCTGACCAGATGAGTTTTGATTACCGGCCGATGCACCTAAAAAAACATTTTGTGTGCCTGCCATATTTAGAGCACCTGTTCCTCGACCAATGAACAAGTTACTAGAACCGCTCATATTAAGATTACCCGCTCCCACTCCCACAAGTGTGTTATCGGCCCCAGGTGTAGCTGATGAGGGAGAGGTTGCTACAAAATTTGTCTGAGCGTAACCTGCTAGAGCAAATGAGCAGCAACTAAGTACTAACAAAACTTTTTCCATGTCTTCTTCTAGTCAAAGTAACACATAATAAGATAATACATTCATGCGGGAATGTTACTATGAATATCGCTAGAAATTCCCAAGCCGGTTTTTATTGACTAGCAATTGAGGTAACAACCTCATCGATATAGCAAGAACACTCCTCTGACAACTTATACACTTCTGTAATCAACAAATTTTTCAACCACTTCTTTAAAAAACAAACAAAGTATGTAAATATACTAAACAATATATACTTATTTAGTATTAAGTGTATAAATTTTTAGAATTAAGTACATAAATCACTAATAGAATAGGTATAACGGCCGTTCAGTCCTACACTAAAAAAGTCATTGAAATGTATAAAAGGTTACTAGTAGACCATATGTCATAAAGATAATTACAAAAGTCAATAACTACACTCGTGCAATTTAGGGAAGGGGCGTAACTAATAATTTTTAAACATATGAATCGCCTTACGTTGTTTATTTAAAATCATAGAGGATTATTCAAAAAATGAAATGGATGCTTTTTAGTGCAATGGCCATTGGCTTAATATGCCGACTGCCGCACTCGTCTAAGTTTATAGATGCTGAATCTCATTCCTATTTGCAGCAGGAGATAGGATCACCGATCCTACCTCCTATCAGTGCAAACTGGGTCGCTACGGATGGGCTTGGCCGAACGTTACCTTCTTATAACGTAACTGGTAACTTCAAACCTAATAAATAT
Organism: Spirosoma sp.; assembly: GCF_048594605.1. GTDB lineage: Bacteria > Bacteroidota > Bacteroidia > Cytophagales > Spirosomataceae > Spirosoma. Next base: position 3,586 of record NZ_JBMDWV010000335.1, on the reverse strand, counting down.
GTAGGCATCTTTTATTTCTTATGGCATGGACAGTATAATGACAAAGCTGTTTATGACATCTCAGCAATCACTAAAGAAAATCCGTCTAAACCGAAATTTGGACCCAAATTTGCTTTTCATTGGTGGGGAGAGCCAGAAATCGGTTATTTTAAGGCTGATGATCCATGGGTTATCCGAAGGAATCTACAGCTACTTACGCTAGCCGGTATTGATATTCTCTTTTTTGATACAACTAATGCCGATCTATACCTACCCGTAGTCAACAAACTATGCGAAATATCGGTCAGTATGCGTCATTCGGGTATTCCAACACCTTATATATGCTTTGTCATCAATTCAAAAACTTCAGAGACTGTTACTACTGCATATCAGCAACTTTACGCTCAAAACCGTTACTCTGAACTCTGGTTTCGTTGGCATGGGAAACCATTGATATTAGGAAAAGTAGAAGAAGTGAATGACCCTACTATCCGCGATTTTTTTACATGGCGGTATAGTTGGGCATGGACGAATGCCCGAAACGAACCGCGTCATTGGCAATGGATTGACCGAACTCCGCAAAACTATGGTTGGGATAAAGACCCTTCTATACCGGAAGAAATTCCGGTATCTGTCGCTAGTCATCCCTTTAACATTAGTGTAGGAAAAAGCTTTCATCAAGGTAAGCCAGGAGTTATAAACAAGCAGGGAGTAACATCGCAAACTCAACAAGGACTATATTTCGAGGAACAGTGGAAACGAGCCTTACAGGTCAATCCATCCGTTGTATTTGTTTCAGGTTGGAATGAATGGATAGCTCAACGTTTCATTGAAGAACGTCCGGACTCGGCTACCAAAGCAAAGCCCGTTATGTTTGCAGGAAAACCCTTGAAGTCAGGCCAAACCTTTTTCGTTGACTTATATAATCAAGAATTTAATAGGGATATCGATCCGATGAAAGGAGGCTATACTGACAACTATTATTATCAGTTAGTAGCTAATATTCGCCGGTTCAAAGGGATGCCCCCTCCCGAAACTTCCAGCGCGTCCAAAACTATCAAGATTGACGGACACTTTGATGATTGGACAACTGTAAAGCCTGATTTTGTTGACTTGAGCGGTGATGTATTACATCGTAACTGGCCAAGAGCTGACAATAAAATAAATTATATAAATAATACAGGACGCAATGATATAAACCATTGTCGTGTATCATATGATAAAAACAATTTGTACTTCTATGCCAAAACTGTCAATAAGTTAACTCCTTCAACAGATAAAAATTGGATGCTTCTGTTTATAGATGCAGATCAATCCCCCAAAACGGGCTGGGCAGGTTACGATTACCTTGTAAATCATACAATTAAAGGCCAAGAATCAACGATTAGTCGCTGGAATGGTAAAGCTTGGATACCGGCAGCCAGAGGCTTGTTAAAATATGCTAATAATGAACTTGAACTTAGTATACCCTTAACAACTATTCGTCATACTAGTAATAAGATCAAATTCGATTTTCATTGGGCAGATAACATCCAACGGTTAAATCAAATAAGCGAATTCTTCCTAAACGGAGATAGTGCACCAGACCGACGATTCAATTATCGCTATATCACCCAATAAGTATATTGAGTAACAAATAAATAAAAAATTTTATTATAATTGTAACATTTATGGACAATTTTCCTTACCAATGATTTTATTAAGCAACTATCATGATAAATGTTAAAGATACACAATTTGGCGCTATGGGCAATGGCCAAGTTGATGACACAGCGGCTATCCAACGAGCAGTAAATTATGCTAGAGGCTTAACTTATCCGACCGGTGGAGGAAACTACAAAGCTAGTATTTTTTTTCCCGCAGGGTTCTATTATATAACTGCACCTATCGATATAACTAATACCAATGGTATCTGGCTGATGGGGGATGGAGGCTCGTACCTGAATACTAGCATTATCGGTGTTACTGGAGGTATCATGTTCGACTTTAGTGGCTCATCAGTAGCTGGTTGCGAAAATTTTTCCTTTATATCGAATCCTGGAAATGGATCAGGTCGATCTACAATAGGGGTACAGTTCGCTCTCACCTCGCATGGTGGACTTAACTGCGGAATTCGTAACTGCTATTTTCAACTTCAGGATTTTCCAACTGCTAATAACGGTCTGGGTACAATCGGAGTTCTAAATGTCAGATCCGAAGAGTTTTATATTGACAGTTGCCTCATCCGTGCCAATACTCCGATCATAATGAGCTATAATGCCAACGTAGTAAGTGTTACAACTAACTATACGGTAACAAGCCCTTATCAGACATTAGCATCTGGAGCTGGCAGCATGGGTTCGGTTGATGTATCGTCGACCTCGTTACAGAATTACGAAAAACGACAACCAGCCTTAGTACTAAATGGTACAAATAGTTTTAGTTTTAGAGGTTACATTGGTCGATTTACTGGCACAACCGGCACAAATGAAACGGCTATTTTTTGTAATGCTTACACAACGAACCTTTATATCTATGCTACTATAGAAGCATTTTCTCGCGTATTGCATGTTACTAACAGCGGATTTGATGGTAACGAACTAAATATCGTTTCGTCTAGCGTAAGCTCACCCACAACCGAATTGATAGATATAACAGGGTGTACTGTGAAAAATTTAAAAGTTCGAATCACCTTACCAATACTAGCAGAACGTAGTAATCGATACGTTCTATACCATTCTTCTTATTCTGACCCTAACCAAGTGGCAGCTGGATCAATTCTTAACAGTGAGATTACATGTTTTGACATCAGTACTAACCAGTATATCATTTCACCAAGTTTGCTAAAAAAAACAACAAATGTTATCTTCAATACGTCACGGCCTTTCGAAAAAAGAGGGGGTCGTATCAAGCAATTATCCCACAATTATATAAGCGCTGGTAACGCTGGATCAGTATTACCAGCGAGCGTTTTTAGCTTTCTACAAGCAGATAACACAGCTTCTCCAAATGGGCGAGGAGGGTATTACCGCGTATGGGTTGATGGCGTTATACAGGCTGGCGGTTATGGATCTGGAGGTAGCGCTGTGCTCACGTTTCAAGCCCAAATTCTTATCAATCAGAACAATACGGGAAAAATGGATCCGCCATCAGCAACAGTTATAATACTTGACAAAAGCGTAACAAATCCAACTTATTTAGATGTTGTTGGCGTATTAGCTGATATTTCTTTTACGAATCGTATTGGTACTGTTACAATTACCCCCCGGATAACTGGTGTCGGCACGACTGAGCCTGTGACGTATAATGGTGTAGCTGAATTGCAAAGTGATTTTTTAATTTATGATGCTATTCCGCTATAGCGTTGCTTACCAAAAATGGGGGTGCATGCTTAGTTTACGCTGTAAAGTAATGGGTATTTTTTCATAAATACGTCCAAGCCTGTAACCTATATATTTAGCTCCAGTTCTAAGTAGTTGAGTCGGAATAAGCGACATAGTACGTTGTTTCTTTAGGAATTTCCATTCATCAATTACGTATTTAAAGCCCTGCGATTCCGCCCGTTGAAAAGGACGTAGTAAAGGACGTTGTTGCTGATGAAAAGCGCCTATGTCAAAATAACGTTTAA
>NZ_JBMDWV010000334.1:0-10623 GCF_048594605.1 Spirosoma sp. | reverse complement strand
AATAATATTTTAAAAAATTATGATCCTCCGCGACTGGATTAATACGCACTTAAAAGGTGACCGCCAAATCTGGTGGATCGTGCTTTATTTGTCTATTATGAGCGTACTGGTCGTTTACAGTGCGACCGGTACTAAGGCTTTTCGGGAACTCGACGGTAATACCGAAGTATTCTTACTCAAGCATGGCTCGCTGCTACTACTCGGTTTAGCCTGCACTTATTTTGCGCACAAGATTAATTACGTGGACTACGCCCGCTTATCAAAGTACGGGCTGTGGCTATCGGTCCCTTTGCTGTTGTGGGCATTTTTTAAAGGAACAAACCTGAACGAAGCGTCGCGTTGGGTCACGATTCCCATTATCAATCAAACCTTCCAGCCTTCTGATTTAGCAAAACTGGCGCTTATTTCTAATCTGGCAGCTATGCTGGCGAAGCGGCAGCGCTTTATGAGCGACCCCAGTGTGTTGTTCAATCTTATACTTTGGATTGGGGTCATCTGCTCGCTCATTATCCTGACCAACACGTCTACAGCCTTATTGCTGGGCGCTACGTGCTTTTTACTAATGTATATTGGCCGTGTTCCAGTACGGTACCTTGGTTACATGATTGCGGTTTGTGTTCTATTTGGTGGTATTGCTTTGCTGGCCGGACAACGTTTTGGTACGGCAACAAACCGCATGAAAAGCTTTATGGATTCGGATACAATTGTTTATCAGGTGGAGCAATCTTATATAGCCCTTGCCAATGGCGGTTTAACTGGTCAGGGGCCAGGTAATAGTCATCAACGTAATACGTTGCCTAATCCCTTTTCTGACTTTATCTACGCCATTATTGTTGAAGAATACGGTTTGATATTGGGAGGCATTCCTGTAGTACTGGCCTATATATGGTTTTTGTGGCGAGGGATGAAAACGCTCCAGAAAGCGACTCGACCGTTTGGTGGTTTATTATCAGCAGGTCTAACGTTTAGCATCGTGTTTCAGGCATTTGCCAGCATTTGTGTGGCCATCGGTTTAGCACCCGTAACAGGACAGCCTCTGCCTTTATTAAGCATGGGTGGTACGTCGTTAATATTCACGGGGTTAGCCATTGGTATTGTGCTTAGTGTAAGTAAAGAAGAAGCCGACGAAAGTAAAATTTAGTGACTAGTGGCCGGATAATAGTTGTCAACTGTAAAGCATCCGACGATTTTTATCAGCCGCTAATTACCATTCACCAACTATATGAAAATAATTATCAGCGGGGGCGGCACTGGCGGACATATTTATCCGGCCATTGCTATTGCCAACGAGCTGAAAGCAATTGATCCTGCCACCGAGATTCTGTTTGTAGGAGCCGAGGGCAAGATGGAAATGGAGAAGGTACCCCGAGCCGGTTATACGATCGTCGGGCTGCCAGTCGTCGGTATAAAACGAGAACTGACGTTAGCCAACCTGAGTTTCCCACTCAAATTAGGCCGCAGCCTGCTTCGGGCGCGCCAGATCGTGCGTGATTTTAAACCCGTCGCAGTCGTGGGAGTCGGCGGGTACGCCAGTGGTCCTTTGCTGTTAGCGGCTTCATTAAAAGGTATTCCTACGCTCATTCAGGAGCAAAATTCATACGCTGGTGTCACCAACAAAGTATTGGCTCGCTGGGCAAAGCGCATTTGCGTAGCTTATCCAGGGATGGACGCTTTCTTCCCCGCCGAAAAAATCAAATTGACAGGAAATCCTGTTCGCAGTGACATACAGCTTGCTGACCAGCAGATCGAAGCCGGTCAAAAATTATTTGATCTGGAAGCGGATCGACTCACCGTGTTAATTATCGGTGGGAGCCAGGGAGCCAGAACAATTAATGAGAGTATAGAATCAGGTTTACAGCGTTTTGTGGATGCAGGTATACAGGTAATCTGGCAGACAGGTCCAGCTTTCATTGAACGGGCTCGTAAGGCCGTTGCTAATATTGGCTCACCGCTGATTAAAGCCTACGATTTTATTTACGATATGGACAAAGCTTATGCTGTAGCCAACGTAGTAGTATCGCGAGCAGGCGCTTTATCCGTTTCGGAATTATGCTTAGTAGGCAGGCCAGCGATTCTGGTTCCTTTTCCGGCAGCGGCCGAAGATCACCAAACTAAAAACGCCATGAGCCTGGTCGAACGGAACGCGGCTTTATTGGTCACCGATCGGAATGCGCGTGAAGATCTCGTTACGTATGCACTTAATTTACTCAACAACCCCGTTCAGCAGAAGCAGCTAAGTACTGAAATAAAAACATTAGCGAAACCCAATGCCGCTCGCGACATTGCTCAAGAAGTAATTAAATTAACGAAATAAGGAGAACCGAGAAAGGCTGAATGGATGAAAGAGATTACCAAGTTCTTTCATCTCGCATTGCTTCGCTCCCTTTCCTCCCTCAACAATGACCCTAGATCAGTTCAAATACATTTACTTTCTCGGTATCGGCGGTATCGGCATGAGTGCGCTGGCCCGCTGGTTTCAGGTGAATGGCTACCCTGTAGCCGGGTATGACAAAACATCAACAAACCTAACCGATACGTTACAGGCAGAAGGGATGACCATCCATTTTGCGGAAGACGTCGATCAGATTCCAGTATCGTTTCGCGAAAATCCTGCCGCAACATTAGTAATTTATACGCCCGCTGTTCCAAAGACTCACCCAGAGTACATTTATTTTACAGAGCACGGCTTTACACTGCAAAAACGCTCGCAGGTACTGGGACTTCTGGCGGGCCAAATGACAACCATCGCTGTGGCGGGCACCCATGGTAAAACCACTACGTCGTCGATGGTGGCCCATATTCTGCGAAACTCAGGAGTCAACTGTGCCGCTTTTCTGGGTGGCATAACGAATAATTACGGCACTAATTTTTTGCTTAATGAACCAGCCGACGACCTCCGTTCAGTGATTTGTGTCGTAGAAGCTGACGAGTTCGACCGTTCCTTCCTGACTCTGTTCCCCAAATACGCTATTGTTACGTCCACTGATGCTGATCATCTCGATATCTATGGCGCTCACGAGGCAGTCTTAGAATCATTTGGCCTGTTTGTCAGTCAAATCGAACAAGGGGGTGTCTTGTTCATGAAGAAAGATCTGACACTAGCTGATCAAACCGCTGCAACAGTTAAGCAGTACTCTTTGAAAGCAGGCGATTACTACAGCCAGAACCTCAGAATCGAACAAGCCGCTTTTGTCTTTGATCTTGTTCATCCGCAGGGAATCATTTCTGACATTCAATTGGTAGTGCCCGGTTTTCACAATGTTGAAAATGCCGTGGCCGCTGGAGCCGTTGCCCTGGAAATTGGTGTATCACCAGAAGCTATTCGTGCCGCTCTTACTAGTTATCGGGGAGTCCGTCGGCGATTTGAGTACATTCTTAAAACGGACAGAGCTGTATTGATTGACGATTACGCCCACCATCCAGCCGAAGTGGAAGCGTTTTTGTCGTCGGTAAAGGCACTTTATCCAGACCGGGAATTAACGGCCGTTTTTCAGCCTCATCTGTTCAGTCGGACTCGCGATTTTGCGGCAGGGTTTGCCAAAAGTTTATCCATCGCCGACAACGTAGTGCTGCTAGATATCTATCCTGCACGCGAACTACCAATGGAAGGAGTAACATCTGAACTAATTTTCCGGGACATAAAATCGAAAAGCAAACAGCAATGCACCAAAGCTGAATTAGCCAGCGTTGTGCAGAAAATGAGGCCAGATTTGCTTGTAACCATTGGTGCAGGAGATATTGACCAGCTGCTACCAACATTAAAAAACACAATGATGTACCAGTAAATAAAAATATCTGAAAAACAATTTAGGTAATTTACAAATGTTAACTACCTTTAAATCATCCAAAAATTGGTTACTCGCAATCGGGGGACTTGCAGCCCTGTTTGGCCTTATCGCTTTTACGGAAATTCGGCATAGTCAGAAACAAGTCCGAACGGTGATTATCCGACTCGATCAGATTGATGGCCATCAATTTTTGACGCGTCGGGACGTAATGGGTTATTTGACAAACGGGGGAGCTGATCCGATCTTTGGAAAGGATTACAGGGAAGTTGACTTTCGTCAACTGGAGAAACGATTGCGGCAACATGGATTGGTAAAAAATTGTCAGGTATCGCGTGACCTGACGGGGGATTTACTCGTCGTGATTGAACAACCCCGTCCGCTGGCTCGCTTAGTGGCATCATCCAGCGACGAAACGCGGCCTGTATCAGGTCAATACGTAAGTGAAGAGGGACGTTTCTTCCCGGTATCAATGAACTACTCGGCTCGAGTACCTATTTTGACCGGAAGCTATTTTAGACAAAATCGATCCTTATCGAACGAACGCAATCGACCGCTGCTAACTTTACTGAAACAAATTCAAGATGATCCGTTCTGGCGAGCGCAGATTGTGGAATTATCAGTAGATGAAAAAGGAGACGTAACGATGTGGCCGCAGATGGGTAACCATCGAATTGAGTTCGGCCCGCCTACTGACCTGAGTGCAAAATTTAAGAAGTTAAAATTAGTATATACGGACGTTTTACCGGCGCAGGGTTGGGACCGTTACAGTCGGATAAACGTTCAATATCGAAACCAATTAGTTTGCGAATGACAACAACGGGCATGGATGAGAAAATTGTAGTTGGTCTGGACATTGGCAGCACCAAAGTGTGCGCGGTTGCTGGTCGGTTGATCCGTAACAACAAAGAGCAGGAAACCCTGGAAGTTTTAGGTGTTGGCGAAACGGCTCTGACAGATGGAGTGGCTAAAGGCTCAGTTGTGAACGTAAATAATACGGTCAATGCGATCCGGCGAGCGGTTGCGGAAGCTTCAAACCAATCGAATCTGAACATTCATTTGGTAAATGTTAGCTTTAGTGGATCACACGTTACGTCTGTCAAATCAAGTGGTAGCATCACACGTTCGTCTGCAGGCGATGAGATTCAGATCGAGGATATTGATCACCTGATAAACGATATGTACCGTACATCTATTCCAGCTGACAAGGAGATCATCCACGTTCTGCCAATGGATTTTATGGTAGATACCGAGTCTAACGTCAATCAACCGGTTGGTCGGAACGGGGTTAAATTAGGCGCTGATTTTCAATTGATTACGGCTCAGGCCAACGCAGCGCGTAACATCCGCAAGTGTATCACGCGCAACAATCTGGCGCAGGATACAATGATGCTATCTGCCCTGGCGTCAGGTCTGGCCGTGTTAACGGACGAAGAAAAATATGCGGGTGTAGCACTGGTCGATATTGGGGGTGGTACCACTGAAATGGCCATCTATTACCGGAATGTTCTCCGCCACGTAGCCGTTTTTCCTTGGGCAGGCAACAGTTTAACATCAGACATTCAGGCGGGTTGTAAAATTTTGCCGAATCAGGCCGAACAACTGAAGAAGCGATTTGGTAGCGCAAATCCGGCTGAGTATAACCTGAACGAAGTTGTAGCAGTGCCGGGGTTAAGCAATCGCAAACCGAAAGACGTACTGTTGAAAAACGTAGCAGTCATTATAGAAGATCGCTTACGTGAGATTGCAGCTCTGGTACAAGCCGAAATTATTCGGTCGGGCTACGATGGTAAACTACTGGGTGGTATTGTTTTGACGGGTGGGTCAGCTCTGATTCCGGGTGTAGAACATATCTTTACGCGCGTAACGGGAGTTGAGGAAGTCCGCGTTGGCTTCCCTGAGCACCTCGAACCGAATGGGCGGGCTGATTTAGTGGGCGATCCAGCTTACGCCACGGCTGTCGGACTGGTATGGGCAGGTTATAAAACGATTGACAATCGTATCTCGTTTATTAGCGATCCGAACAAAGCCGCTTATAACGAAGAATATCCGCCAGCGCCCGCTTCACCACGTCCATCCTACAGCCACCCGTCCAGCAATGTCCGGGATAAAGCGCCGGAGAAAAAACCCATTGAAAAGCAACCCGAAAAGGAGCCAGAAGAAAGTACAGTTATGCGCTGGTTACGTAAATTAACCCAGCCAATACGGGGTAACGAGACGGACCCTTACTAGCCGCCCACAATAAGCCGGTTTGCCGCCGGCTTAATGATATTTACATAGATCTTTCATTACAAAACGACATCACATACTGATACGATGAATAGTCAGGGCTATAGATTCGAAATTCCAGACGAGAACCCAATCATCATTAAGGTTGTCGGCGTAGGCGGCATGGGCGGCAATGCCGTCAAACACATGCATGAATTGAAAATGCAGGATGTGAGTTTTGCTGTCTGCAACACTGACCGTCAGGCACTCATGAGCAATCCCGTCCAAACAAAGCTACAGTTGGGGGATGGCTTAGGAGCCGGTACGGAATCGAAAGCAGGGGAAGACGCAGCTCGCAGCAGTATCGAAGAAATTCGACACTTGCTGGCTCCGCCCACTAAAATGGTCTTTATTACGGCCGGTATGGGAGGTGGTACAGGCACTGGTGCTGCTCCTGTAGTAGCCGAAGTAGCACGCGAAATGGGCTTGTTGACCGTAGCTGTTGTAACGGCACCGTATTGGTATGAAGGTACAGACAAAAAAGAACAGGCGCGGGAGGGTATCGAAAAGCTGAAAAAAAGCTGCGATACCGTTCTGGTGGTGCTCAACGACAAGCTAGCCGAGCTATATAGTGAATTAACTTGGACCGAAGCCTATGCGCATGCCGATGATGTACTGGCAAACGCCGTTAAAAGCATCGCAGAAATCATTACAACTCAAGGCGATATCAACGCTGACTTTGCCGACGTAAAAAAGGTGCTTGAGGGCGCTGGCCAATCGGTGATGGGGTCAGCGGAGGCAGCAGGTGAAGATCGGGCAATACGAGCTATTGAAGCGGCTCTCAACTCACCACTGCTGAATGACCACGATATTCGGGGAGCCAAACGGATTCTACTGACTATTTCGTCGAGTAAAGCCCATGCTATGCGCCTAAAAGAGCAGATGGCTATCTCGGAACTCGTAGCGAAGCGAATCCAGGCAGAAGCCCGTATGTTTAAGTTTGGTGCAATAACAGACGAGAACTTAGGCGAAAGTTTACGGGTGACAATTATCGCGGCTGGTTTTGATGGTACTACTACGTTGATGGACCAGCTTAAAAGTCCAGCTTCTCCAGATAAAGAGCTGCCTGTTATCGAAGAACCAGATATGGTTGAACAACCTGAAGATGGTTTACATGACGATTCAACAGGAGAGTTAGAGCTTGTCGACCCTGATGGCGAGCCTATCGATTCTAAATCTGTCGTGAGCATTAAAAACGACGATAAGCAGACTCCAACAAGCTACAACGGACCTGCGATTATTCGTTCAGATGTTTCAGGACCGGTACGTTCATTCCCGCATGAGGAAGAGCCAAACTCCGATGTATTGGTTCTGGATGAGGAAGAACGCCCCAGTGATGCTGATCTGATAAAACGAACGGTGGAAACATTCGTTAAGGGTCAATATCTGGCTGCAGATCTCGACCGGCCTACGTTTGAACGTAACAAAACGATGCTGTATGCCCTGCCATTATTAGCGGAACAGGAATTCGTACGTTCGCGGCTAAATGATTGAGGATAAGATACGTATCAGTAATAGCAGCAGAGATTCTTAAGAATCTCTGCTTTTTTATGCTCGTCTATGGAGCCGACTTATACTAACGTTAAAAACACGATTCTCTCGTTGGCACAGCCTGAGCGAGCTGCATTTCTGGCACGTTTTTTCAAAACTGCTCCAGGTCAGTACGGCGAGGGAGATCAGTTTCTGGGTCTGTCAATGCCTCAACAACATGTTGTTGTAAAACAGTATAGGAATTTATCAATAGACGAAACAGAAAAATTAGTACGTGACCCCTATCACGAATGCCGTATGGTAGGCTTACTTATTTGGGTCAAACAAACGAAAAAAGCAGGACCTACTCAGCAGGCGACCGTTCTCGAGCGCTATTTAGCCAATCGACACTACATCAATAATTGGGATTTAGTAGACGTTACATGTCCACACATTGTTGGGCGATACGTAGCAAAAGGTGAGAGCTCGATTTTATATGATCTGGCTAACGAAGAAACTATTTGGAGCCAACGTATCGCAATCGTTTCAACGCTAGCCCTTATTCGACTGGGAAAGTTTGGTGATACGTTTGCCCTCGCCGAGGTTTTACTGTCGCAAAAGCATGATTTAATTCACAAAGCCATTGGCTGGATGCTACGTGAAGTTGGGAAGCGAAACGTGGATGCACTAGAGGAGTTTTTGCACGATCATATTCAGCAGATGCCCCGCACAGCACTACGTTATGCTATCGAACATTTCGACCCAAACCGTCGACAATATTATTTAGCATTAAGGTAAATTCGGAATTAGATATGGCCAGATACAAAAACCCTCCTTTCTTGGCCTTGAGCATCTTTGCCAAAGACGGAAAGGAGGGTTTTTATTGAAGCGTTACGTCTCTTACGCTACAGATGCAGCCGAAACAGGTTGCGTTTGTGATTCTACCAATTCCAGATCAGGTTTCGATTGATCGGCAACCGTCACACGGCCGCGCTCTTTACGTACAATACGTGAGTAGAGCGAAATCTCCTGATCGAATAGAAAGCGGAAGAATAACCGAACGTAGGATGTATGATATTTTAATGTATCGTAGTATTCTGGAGCAGCTTTTTTAATTTCCGGAAGCTTGTTCCAGGGAATTGACGGAAAATCATGGTGTTCATTATGAAAACCGACGTTCAGGTTCACACCATTTAACTGACCGTAGTAACTGTACGTTTCCTGGTGAGGATCGAGTGTTAGATAATGTTCCTGAATCCAGCGAGCGCCCAGTGGATGCAAGCCGACCGAAAAGAATAAACACAGTAACAGGAAAATCAGAGCTTTCCAGCCAAACAATGTAACAATTAGCACGTCAAAGGCAAGCTGAACAACAATGTTAGCTGCTACCCATTTGTCAATCACGGCCAGTTCACGACAGCGAATGGTACGTATTGCCTGAAAAACAGGGAAAAATAGTAACCATACAGCCTTACCAATCGAGTAATTGTTGATCAGTTTCGCTTCATACCAATCAGGCAGATCCGCATCTAACTCATGAACGCCTTGAAACGCATGGTGCTTGATGTGAAAGTTTTTAAACGATAAAGCCGTTGGAAATACCGTTGGGAGATTTGCAAAAATTGCAGTCCAGGCGTTTGCTGCGGGCTTACGAAAAATCAAATTATGGGCTGCTTCATGGATGCAGACAAACAGCGTATGCGCCGGAAAAGCACCTATAAACCAGGCAGCCGCTACAACAATCCACCACGATTGGTCACGAACGAGGTAAGCCATGCCCACCATCATCGAAACACAACCCAGAATTACCCAGAATGTCGTTGGGTTTTTCTGTCCAATTAGCTTCTTAATCTCAGGATGGGATTTAAGAATCTGTCGGGTACGAATACGGTGAGGTTCGGAAGCGGTCGAACGAACAAAATCAGTGAATTTTGCCATAAATAAAGTTATCGCCAGAACAAGGCCAGTGAATTACGAATAGTAAAATTAACACAATTTCTGCTGTTAATAACAAGCCATTATCTGAAAAATCTCTGCTTATAATCCTATTTTATACCAAAAAGAAAGGCGAAGCTAAATGGCTTCACCTTTACTGATTCAGGTTGATTCAACAAAAAACGTACTATAATATAATCAGTGAATGGTGGTACTTGACTCTAATAACCGATGGGGAACGAGTACCCGAGCGACACTGCTAAACCACGGTTTCGAACGTTAACATTCACAACCGGTACCTGTATCTGACGAGTAAAGCCATGCGTATAACGGCCTTCGACAAAGACTTTTCCGGCGCCAGCGTCCATCGCTAAGCCCAATCCACCAACGGCACCAGCATCCCAGCGGCTCAACGTACCACCGTAATCAACATCCACATCGATAGGCTGAGTAGTCACAAGCGCGGTAGCTCGAGTCCGAATACGTCCATCTAGTGCATAACTTACAGATGGCCCGGCGATGACATAAGGCTGCACAGCGCCATCGCTTAGATTGAATTTAGCTAGCAATGGAACCTCAATTTGCTGCGATTGGTACGCTACGGTTGCGCCAAGAGGCAGATTAAGCCCCCCCAGATTAATATCAAAGCTTTGCTTAATAGCAACGCCTTTCTGTACATAAGCTACTTCAGGCCGAAACGATACGCGGTCGCTTAAAGGAATATCCAGGAAAATAGCTCCCGTGGGGCCAGCAGTGGGATGAAAAGCGGGCGTCAGGCTACCAAGGTAATCGGGTTTTGATGCGAAGCCCCAGTTGGCCCCACCTCGTATTCCGACCTGAACCTGAGCAAAAGAAGTTTGTGCAGCTATAAAACTTAATAAAGCAACTACACCGGCAAGCACAATTCGTTTCATGGTTTGAAGGGAAAAATTGACTAAAAAATTGGAACCTGAATTAATTGTGTAAAGCTGTCGGCAATAGGCGTAAGTGTTTTGAGTAACGAATACGTCGATTAGAGGACAGACTATTGAAAAGGATTAATTCGTTAGTAGAATTTTTTTATACTCTAACTTAAAAGACTGATTATCTGACAATTGATCTGAATAAAAAATAGTTAGTATGCTGCTCCTAAGCCATACAGCCTGTGTTTTCTAGTTATAGACGT
>NZ_JBMDWV010000333.1:0-7886 GCF_048594605.1 Spirosoma sp. | reverse complement strand
TACTAACGATTCCTGACGGACGGCTTATTTTCTAATAAAACTCACTTCACCATTTGCCTGCAGACGCATGATGCGGGATCGTTTCGGCATTCCTGGAAGCACCCCAAATCGATCCACAACAAGGGCTTCAGCCACTGGCGGCAACGCTAAAGCCTCGAACGGAACGGCTAACAAGCCGCGTCCAAAGCTGCCGATTAACTGCTGTATATCAACATTCAAAACCCGGCGAACGGCTACCCCATCGACCATCGAACCTCCGTCCGACGTAGCAACTGGTTGCAGAAATACTGTTGACAGATTTTTGCCCTGATCATAAACAACTGTCAGCGGATTTTCAGCAAAATCGACCAGATCGTAGGCTACGTCGGGCATTTTCACTACGTATAGCGTTAGCTGGTCAGCATTTTTAATAAGCACAGTGGGCTGTAATTCGGCAGGCATAACAGCCGTTAAAGTAAGCAGCTGCGCAACGGCCGCATCGTTAACAGGATCGGCGGCCACCGACCAGCCGGTTTCGTCGGCGAGGGCAATAAGCTGCCCCTGCCGAAGTTTATAAGCGATATCGCGGATACTTGACGTCATGAGTATATAAACTGCAAAAATACGGCAAGTTTACCGAAAGCCAGTCTTAACCGTGAAGATGTCAGCAGAAAGGCGGGCATAAACAAAATCAAAGCAGCAAAGTTGAGTACGCGACTACCCCCTATTAAATTCTACTTTTATGGCTTCTGAGTATACACGCCCTCACTATCACCAATTTTCGCACACACTGCTTGGGCTTGCCATCCTTGCAGCAGCCATCTATCTGGGTCAGGGCATTCTGGTGCCACTGGCCATGTCGGGGCTGATCGCCGTGTTACTACGTCCGGTCGAGAATCGGCTAATTCGGCTAGGTATGCATAAAGTAGTTGCCATTAGTCTGTCTTTGCTGCTGGCGATCATCCTTTTTGCTGGCATGACGGTGTTGCTATCAATGCAACTGGCGGATTTCACGGACGATGTGCCTAAAATCAAACAGAATCTCAACGATTTTTTTGGCAGGATTCAAATCTGGGTCAAGCGTGAATACAATATTAGTTACTACCAGCAGGAGAAGTACATTGAGAAAGCCAAAGCTCAAACGATCGACACGTTGCAGGACCCCAGTACGTTGGGTATAATTACAGGCCCACTCGGTACGCTTACGCTGGTGCCTATTTACATTTTTCTGCTGCTTTACTACCGCACCATGCTTTTGCATTTTATTGTTGTTCTGTTTGCCGAAAAATATGCCGATCGCGTGCGCGAAGTGATGAGCGAGGTGAAGGGGGTTATCCAGAGCTATATGGTTGGTTTACTGATCGAAACAGCGGCTGTCGCGGCCCTCAACTCTGTTGGTTTACTAATTTTAAACGTTCAGTATGCGCTTCTGCTGGGCGTTATGGCCGCTATTCTTAACCTGATTCCGTACATCGGTGGATTAGTCGCTACGGTACTGGCGGTGCTGGTTACGTTCAGCAATAACCCGGAATTATCAGTGGTTATTGGCGTTGTCGCGATTTTTCTGGTCGTTCAGTTCATCGATAACAACATACTGGTTCCGCTCATTGTCGCGTCTAAGGTTCGGGTAAATGCGCTTGTATCTATCGTAGGCGTATTGGTGGGTGGCGCTTTGGCAGGCGTATCGGGTATGTTTCTGTCAATTCCGGCCATTGCTATTATGAAAGTCATTTTCGATCGTGTCGATAGCCTACGTCCGTGGGGCGTATTACTTGGCGATCAGACGCCCGAAGAAGCGGGCAGCAATCTGTTTCGCCTGCCCAGGCGTCGAAAAAAGGTTACCGTTATCGAAACGAATAGCTAGCAGAGGGCAATACTAAAGACTTAATACTAAAGACTTAATAATTAATACATTAAATAGGAAAACGCTTCTGAAAATCAGCGTCATAACTTGCTCCGATCGGTATTTCCTGACCGGCCACCAGCACAGTTTTGTTCTTAATGGCCTCAATCCGGCTTATCGGAACAATATAGGATCGGTGTACACGAATGAATCCTTCAGTCTTGTCGTCCGTTTCCTCCAGTTTTTGTAAGATCGTTTTCATGGTCATCCGCGTTACAACGGGTCGGCTATTCTGAATATGAATTTTCAGATAATCGTCGAGCCCTTCAATAAACAGAATATCCGCCAGCGAAATCTTGTACAACCGATAATCAGCTCGTATATAGACATACGTAGGCTTGATTTGCGTCGGCGCATGTAAAAATTGGTAGTAATCCGAAGCGCGATTGGCAGCCTGTAAAAACCGATCGAAAGTAAACGGCTTCAACAGATAATCAACCGCGTTCAGATTAAAACCTTCTACCGCATGTTCGGCATGAGCGGTTGTAAAAATGACCATCGCCTGGTGAGGTATGGATTTATAGAATTCAATGCCTGACATAGACGGCATATTGATGTCCAGAAATAACAGATCGACCGGAAACTGCTCAAGATACGTAAGGGCCTGATCAGTGCGGGAAAACGTTTTTTGCAGATCAATAAAATCAATCTGTTCGCAAAAGCGGGTAATCACACGTAGTGCAGGCGGTTCGTCGTCTAAAGCAATGGCTCGAATCATGAGAGGGTCAGGAATAAATCAACGGTAAAATCGTCGGCCCTGTCGCTGATGGCCAAACGATGCTGATTAGGGTACAACAAATTTAGCCGGGCTTTGGTGTTCGTCAGACCGATACCGCTTCCGGCCGTTTGAAGGTGCTGCGTTACGTGTACTTTCCTGTTGAAAACCCGTGTGTGCAACTCGTTTTCCTGAACCGAAATCTCAATGGTGATCACCGAATCTTCCTGCGGATTTACACCATATTTGAATGCATTCTCGATAAACGATATCAATATCAACGGGGCAATTGATTTGCCTTGTGCGTTGCCGGTGGTCGTAAACGTAAGTTGAACCGTATCAGCCAGACGCAGTTTCTGTAACGCTACGTAGTGCCCAATATAGCCCAGTTCTTTAGACAGCGAAACCCGTTCTTCCTGCGTTTCTTTCGTAATGTACCGCAAGAAAGAAGAGAGTTCAACAATCGCATCGGCGGTATGGACCGACTGTTCAATGGCCAGCGAGTAAATGCTATTGAGCGTATTGAACAGAAAATGGGGGTTGATCTGGGCTTTCAGATACGATAGCTCGGTCTGAATTTTTTCTCGTTCAGTTTCCCGGAGTCGATCGTTGATACGTAGCATCAGCGATAGCAGAAAGCTGAGCGCAAACAGGAAAAACGTCTGACTCGATTCAATCGGAAATCCTGCCTGTTCGGGATTTTCGCCGGGGGCAGGTCCTGGTGGCATTTGAGACTGTGAAGGACGCCCACCGGGCTGGGCAGGAGGAGGTACGGGCTTCCGAAAAAAAGAAGGAGGTGGTTCATTCGGGTGTTGTGGCGGGTTGTTCGTATAGCTGGCTGGTCCTACGCCCCGCTGATTGATTTCGACCAGCAGAAAATGAATAAGCAGAAACGATCCGATCACGCTAAGTGCGTACGGAATGTATTTTTTCTCAAAAAACAGCCGTGGAATCAGTCCGTAATAATTGACGTAGAAAAACCCAATCGTCAACAGGTACGATAACAGGTTTCGCTGTTCGTGCGGATTATAACTCAGTTCCGCCAGCTTCGAAAATCCACCGGACGTAAAGAAATAAGGCAATGCCAGGAAGGCCAGCCCGCCGACTATGTGAATGGCAATACGTAAGGATCGACTCTGCATAAGCTTCGCGCTAAACTTCCTGCAAGTTCAGTACTTTCGGGAAGTTCTCAGATGTACATACTGGCCTGTTTACCGACAAATCCTTTTTGTTTACCGCTAAAGTCTTTCGGAAGTGTGATCAATACGTAGTAATCACCTACAGAGACGTCTAATCGGGCATACATATGTAGCGTTAGTGGGTACTGACAGGTATTTTTCGGAGAGCTAACCCCTGCTAAATTCTGTTGAAAAAGAATCTCACCGGACAAATTCGGAACAAATCGGCTCCATGATTGATTAGAGATTTGTTAACCACGGCATTTTCGCTGGATCAGATGTTACCCTCTCAATTGCATGACTGCTGACGTACTGGCCATTGCGGCCCACCCTGATGATATTGAAATGACCTGCGCAGGAACAGTTCTCTCCCTGATTGCCCAGGGAAAAACTGTAGCCGGTATTGACCTGACCCGTGGCGAACTCGGCACCCGCGGCACGCCCGAAATCAGGGCGCAGGAAGCGGCAGAAGGTGCCCGCATTATGAAGTTAGTGGCCCGCGAAAACATGGGTTTCCGGGATGGTTTTTTTCGTAATGACGAAGAGCATCAACTGGCACTGATTCCGTTGATTCGGGAATATAAACCCCAGATTGTGCTGACCAACACACCCGACGATCGGCACCCTGATCACGGACGGGCCGCCCAGCTTGTGGTTGATGCCTGCTTTTATTCGGGGCTACGGCAAATAAAAACCGTTGGAAAAGACGGGCAGCCTCAGGAAGCGCACCGCCCTATCTATGTATATCATTTCATACAGGACCGGTCGCTGAAACCTGATTTTGTTGTGGACGTAACGCCTTACTGGAATCAGAAACTGGACGCCATAAAAGCCTACAAAAGTCAGTTTTTCGATCCGGAAAGCACTGAACCACAGAGCTATATTTCGGGCGAAGCGTTTATGAAATTTCTGGAATCGCGTACTCGCGAACACGGCCATATGATTGGCGTGGAGTTTGGCGAAGGATTTATCAGCAAACGGATGCTGGGTGTGAGCGATTTATTTTCGTTGATATAAGTCGGTTGGTGTATCTGCCTGCGCCTGGTCGAAGAAGCCATCCTTTATCATAAACGGTAAAGCGATGACGAGCCCGAGCAAAAACACCGACCAAACCGCAATCATGACCAGTTTGATGTGCTGACTAATCAACTGGACCATCGGTAGATTTGCGTTTCCGATTTTGTACTGAGACACCACAAAACCTTTCAGCGAAATAGGTACCAGCGACATGCCAAACAGGAAGAATAACGCAAACGCTACGTAGGGTCCAGCCTTTCGCCAGAACGGGCTGGCGACCCCGTTCAGAATCAGTATGTTACCAATAACACCGATCAGTACGAACGTAACGATAATACCCAGCAAAAGCCAGTAGTACGGTTTCAGATTAAGTTGCATAGTAGTTTCTCAGTTTGGTGCTGCTCCGGTTTGCAGTACGTTAGAGTAGCACAAAATTGAGAAAAGAACATCGCACTGAACAGCATGGGTTAACAACTGGAAACGTTGAGCAAACAATCGGTATACTCTAGCTTACAGTTAGTTGACCTATCAATTTTACTGATTGATGAACGGCATCTGAATCACAACCTGCGTTCCGGTTGGTTGCTGTTCATCATCGTATTTGTCGATAATCGTAACGCCAGCGGCCTGACCGCTACGTTGCCCAATCAACTGGAGTCGGTCTTCGGTCACGCGCAAACCAACACTCTGATGATTTGGCGACTGTTTTTTTAGCGTCTGCGCTCGTTCCCGACCCACGCCATTATCATCCACCGTACAGTTCAGGTGATCGGCCTTACACTCAATATTCACCTGAATGCGGCCTTTGCTTTGCTTATGAGCCATACCGTGCAGGATTGCGTTTTCAATGTAAGGCTGGATAATCATCGGCGGAATCTGCGTACGATCAAGGGTCAGCGCAGGATCAGTGGTCACCGAATAATCGAACATGTTATCGAAACGTAACTGCTCCAGTTCCAGGTACAGCGTCAGTTGCTCCAGCTCACTGGCCAGCGTCACCCACTCCTGGCGCGAGTTGTCCAGAATCAGCCGCATGAGTCGGGCAAATTTAACCAGGTATTTGTCGGCGTTATCGCTGTCGTTTTTCAGAACAAACAAGCGAATCGCATTCAGGGAATTATACAAAAAGTGCGGGTTCATCTGCGAACGTAACGCCTTCATTTCCGAAGCTGCAATCCGTTCGCGCAGCTCGCTACGTTCACGTTGTTGCCTGGCCAGTTGTTTTTCGCGCCAGCGCGCTACGTAGCCCGTTAGCCCCAGCAGTGCAAACAGCGTTATAATCCGAAACCACCAGGTTTGCCAGAAAGGCGCCAGAATTGTTATGGGTAATCGATAACCCGCTGTATTCCAGTGGCCATCGTTGTTGGCGGCAATGACATGCAGTACGTAGTCGCCGGGCGGTACGTTGGTATAGCTGGCGAAGGCCCGGTTACCATTCTGATTCCAGCGCTCCTCAAACCCTTCCAGTTGATAAGCATATTTGTTGTCAGCAGGGTTATCATAGCTCAACGCGGCCATCTCGAACGTAAATTGATTCTGC
Organism: Spirosoma sp.; assembly: GCF_048594605.1. Lineage (GTDB taxonomy): Bacteria > Bacteroidota > Bacteroidia > Cytophagales > Spirosomataceae > Spirosoma. The sequence continues at coordinate 1,554 of NZ_JBMDWV010000333.1, read as the reverse complement.
GTAGGCTGCAGGACGAATTCAGGAGAAACGGTCTGCGAATTTTTTAGTAACTCCTGCCCCTTTACCCGAAACGACGTCAGAAAGACGGGCGGTATGTATTGATTCTGGCGAATCCGATTCGGATAGGTATACACCAGGCCGCGCATGGCTCCAAAGTACAGACGTCCCGTCGAATCGCTAGCTACCGAAGACGACTCAAATTCTGACGGCGACGTACCATCTGTCTCGTCGAATACCGTAATCTTCAGCCGACGCGTATCGAGTGATGCCAATCCCTGACTAGTGCTGACCCAGAGCGTATCGCCAATTAATTTCAAGGCCGAAATATCATCATGCGGCAAACCATGCTCCGTTGTAAAAACCCGAAATTTGCCCGTTTTTTGATCGAGAAGTGCCAGGCCATTATCCGTACTTATCCATATTCTTCCTAACCGATCTTCGGTTATATCCGTTACCCCTTCGTCGGGTAAGCTCTGGGGATCGTCGGTATGCGCGTATTCGGCGAGCACGCGTAAATCAGGGCTAAATTTATAAACTGGACCCAAACCACCTACCCACAGATTCTGCTGACGGTCGAGGTACAGCATGTTATAGTTTTTCCCCGGCAATTTTCGAATCCGTTCGTTGTTAAGCTGGTGCGCAAAAAGTCCCGTTCCCGGATCGTAGATCGTCAGCTTTTCATTGGTGCCAATAAGAATTCTTCCATCGGGTGCCTTAAGCAACTCAAACACCTGATTTCCAACGATAGCGTTATCCAGCGTTTTTTTGTCCGTTGGCAATGCCATTGTATCGTCTGGTACCGACAAAACTGGCACATGCGTCATTTTACCGGATTTCGGGTCCAGCCAGTTCAGGCCGTCAATTGTGCCCACCCAGACCCGGTCGCGCTGATCAACCAACACCGAATACGTGTGGTCGTTGTCCAGGCTGTGTGGGTCTTTAGGATTGTGCCGATATACTCGATACGTCTTATTTTTAGGATCAATATAAACCAGTCCCTCACGCGTTGCCAGCCAGAGATTATTGCGTCGATCCACACTGATTGCCCCGACATCGAAACCCAGCGTAGTGACAGGCCGATAACTGACTTCGTCGAAGATCGAGCGAAATTTGCTGACAGTGGGGTTAAACCAGCAAACACCGGCATCGTCCGTAACAATCCAAACGACCCCAGCCCTATCTTCCATCAGCGCGCTAATTGAATTCGACGCCAGGCTTCGCGGGTTGTTATCGTTGTTGACGTAGTTAACAAACTGCCGGGTTACGGGGTCCTGATGAAAAAGTCCTGCTCCATTCACACCCACCCATAAGTCGCCGGTACGGGTGAACAGAAACGCCATAATGGCCTGATTTTGTCCTAGCTGGGGCATTGACTGAAAGTGGTACGTTCGGGGGTTCAGCCGGGCCGATTTTCCGGAATTAGTCCCGATCAGTATCTCGCCCGTTTTCGGATCTTTGGCCAGCGCCGTTACGTAATCATCCTGTAAGGATGCAGCATTCAGCGTATCGTGCTGAAACACGCGTATTCGCTTCGTGGGCATATCGTACACGAAC
>NZ_JBMDWV010000332.1:0-8747 GCF_048594605.1 Spirosoma sp. | reverse complement strand
TGTGCAAGATCATGGGGGCTTATAGTTTGATTTATAATCATATTCTAGTTAGCTCTTCGAGTTTACAAATTTTTGAAGAACCTGATTTGTTATGTCAATACACTGATTTACTTCTATTTGCAAATTATCATTCTTATGATTAAGAATATGGGTAACAATTTTCTGTTCGTCTTTAGTAAGCTGAGCTATTACAGATTTATAATATTTTTTATTGCTTGATTGAAGTTCGTTTAATAAACCGGACAATTGCATAAGTGTAAAAATTCGTTCATCATCAATGTTTTCAGCATTTAGAAGTTTAGTCTTTACTGTTGATAATATATCAAAAGCCCATTTATATGGATGTTTTTCAAAATAAACATGAAAAATATCAACATCCTTCATGGATTCATCTGGGTCTTTTTTTACACTAATTATTCTTGTATATGCAGGTAAAATAATGTTGTTTTTTAAATCCGTTGACAGTTCGGAATATAGCAAACTTAACTTAGTTAAAGCTTCATCTAAAGCACCAGTTATATAACCCTCCCAGAAAGCATACAAAAAAATAATTTCATCGTCAGTTTGTCCACCTGCTTTATCAGTTAAAAAATTATTTTTTGTTAAAAGAATCCATTTACCATTCTTTTCGTCTTGTTCTTGAAAATCTAATTTCCCCCAGCCAGCCGAAGAATCCCAATAGTCAAAAAGTTCGATGAATGCCTTCAAGGATGATGGAATTAGCTTTCTGTTTTTATTTTTCAATATAACTTTTTCAAATAAATCAATACAAGCACTTCGACCGATTTCCTGACCGATTTCATTTAATAAGCTTCTGTCCTTGATAGCTAGCATTAATTTGATTACAGTCTCTATCCTAAATACAATTTGTCTAATGCCCCAGCTGTCAACTCTTCCTCCAAAACTTGTGTCAAAAGTATTAGAAGGTATCGATTCATCTAAAATGTCCCTGACTTTCGAAACTATAGGATGATTCAAGTCCGGTCCAGAGCTATTTTTTAAATTAAAGACTGGTGAAAACTCTTCTACAAATTCATTTAGAGCAATACCAATTCGACGATATTTTCCTTCAGCATTTTCATCGATCAAATGTCTAATTTGATCAAATCGCTCAAACACTTCAACATCATTGGCTAAAAAAGGATTTGCTTCATTTGCAAGAGTTTGATATAAAGCATCGAATAAAGTTTCTTCGTCTTCATAAGTCCGATACGAATAATTGTCTCCAATTTCTTTTAAAAACTTTTTTCTTTTCTCCTGTAATTCTACAGATTCTTCCTGATCAGCTTTTAATGGTGCATCATCCTTCCCTACAAAAACAAAGATTTTTTCTATCTCATTGTTTAACTTCATTTCATGTGCTTTACGATATTCGGCATGTGTAATGGATATAGTTTTTCCTTTTGGTATGGTACCATAATTACTTCCAATCAGGAGAATATAATAGTCACAACCTTTTTCTAATTGCTTTATTGAGTTTCCAAGTGGCGCATCTCCAGCTGGAAAAGTCTCCATACCTACAACTCCATAAGATAATCCATATAATTTTTCTCTAACTTTTATTCTGGTTTTCTTTAAGTTTTTATATGTGCTACTAACAAATACACGTTTCTGAATAGCCTTATCCATAATTAATTAAAAATTTTTGTTTTCCTTACGACGGTTACAAACAAATAAACGATGGGTTGTTTACCCAGTGTAGATCGGAATCATTGGTAAATAATGTGTGCTAGTATCTGAATTTACCGATGTTACGATAGGCAATTAGCAGTTTAATTTATGAAAAAGATCTGGGGCGTTAAATCAGATTTACATATGCTTTACTATAGAATTAAATTCCCGACGATGGCCGCGGAATGTAGCTCACTTCTTCTTAAGTCTATGCTTATAAAGATAAGATAAGCTACAGCTCATACCTTAACCGTTCAATCAATCAACCCTGCCTGTTTCAATGCCGGTACGTACGCTTCCCGTTGCCGGTCATAGAGTTTACTCCACTTCTCCAGATCTATCACCTGTTCTTCAGTAATTTGCCGCCAGCCTTTTACCAGTTGCCGTTGATAATACACGTTGTTGATGCGAAGAAACAGCATACCACTGCCTGCGTTGTAGAATAGATCGTCCATAGCCACAAAAGTAATATCCAGTGCGTAGAATCGACAGGCGAATGGTCTTTTCACTTACACTACTTCGATAAGGCTATGTATATAGAATTGACTGTAATGAACGGTGGTCAACTGATTAAATACCTCTTCAATCAGAATGAGATTATTCACGTTAGGCCACACGCAGACTCTGAGAACTCAGAGATAAAGTTGACTGACGGAAGGAGCTGGGTCATTAAGGAAAGCTACGATGAAATCAGGAGCACGCTGCTCAAGCTTCCTACCGTAATCAATTAGGACAAAACAACAAGCCCGGTTACTATCCGGGTTTCTTTATTGTCTGCTATTCTACAGTGAACTGAAGTCGCTAGTAAGACAAAACCCCGACGATAGCCGGGGGATGTTAGACCTGTGTTTTATCCTATAATGGCGCAAACTACATTAAGTTACCCTCACTGTCCTTACCGTGTAATAAATGAAGTGCCAGGTCAATGCAATGACGATTTACCTAAACAAATTTAGGTGTCGAGGTGACTGCTTTTCTGGTTTGTTTACTTAGCCAATACCCTGAAAGAAAGCACGTTAGAGCAGTAGATTTGCCTGGTTTTAGGGTTATTGACACGTAGCATATTATACTCAATCCCTATGACAACGCTTTCTACCACACGCTCCTTAATATGGAGGGCTTGGCCAGCCCGTCGGCTTCTTACTTGTTTATGGGTTCTAGGTCTGCTGCTAACGAGCCTTTTCGTTGAGGCCCAGAACGGACCGTTTTGCAACACGTTCACTAAATCCTCTACCCGTTTATCTGCTTCATATGACATATATGCGGTAGGCGACACGGTCTATGCGGGCACTGAGTACGGACTAGCTATCTCCACCGACGGCGGGACTACCTTTAGCCTTCGAACAACAGATAACGGCTTAGGTAGTAATGGTGTGGGCGGGGTATATGCAATCGGTTCGAGGGTCTATGCCGCCACTCAGAATGGGTTGGCGATTTCCACCGACGGGGGGGATACCTTTATCAATCGAACGACGGCGAACGGTTTAGGCAATTATGTTCAGAATGAACAGGAAGCCAATCGAGTGAATGCGGTGTATGCCGAGGGCAACACCGTTTATGCCGCTACCAATGAAGGCGTATGCATTTCGACCGATGGGGGTAACACTTTCACCAGGCGCACCATATCGACCGCAATTAACAGAACCAGCGATGTGTATGCCGTGGGATCAACCATCTATGTCGCAACGGGTGTTGGCTTATTAATCTCCCCCAATGGGGGCAGAAGCTTTGCTTATCGAACTTACCGAGACGGTTTAGCCAATGATAATCTCTATTCAGTCTTTGCGGTGGGCGACACGGTCTATGCGGGCACTCAAAATGGATTGTCGATTTCCACCAATGGGGGCGTAAGCTTTACGACTCGCAACATCACAGGAGGTTTATCTGAATCAGCTAGTGACATCTATGCCGTGGGTTCGACGGTCTATGTTGCATTGGGTTTTGGAGGGGGGCTTGGCATTTCCACCGATGGCGGTAACAGCTTTACACGGATCACAGAGGCTAATGGCTTGGGGAGTAACGATGCTCGAGGAGTATTTGCCACCAGCACCAAGATTTATGTGGCTAGTGTGGGGCCGCTATTTGGGGAGCCCGTTGGGGGCATAAGCTTTTGCAGCACCACCTGCTCAACGACAGTGAGCATTTCAGCAGCTCCTAGTCTAACCGTTTCCCAGGGGCAGAGCGCCACCCTGACGGCAGCGGGGGCCACCAGTTATCAATGGTCTACCGGAGCGACCACTGAATCGATCGAGGTCAGTCAGGCGGGCATTTATTCGGTGACGGGTACAACAGGTGCCTGCTCAGCCACGGCCAGCGCTAGTCTGAGCGTACTGCCGGGTGCCGACTTGACCCCTGTAGTCTACCTTCGTCCCTTTAACCTGTACGGTACGAGTGCCGTTTCGGTGGTGGTCAGTGTCTATGAACTGAATGGGGTAGCCGCCTCGGGGCCCATTACCGTCAAGCTCAGCAAAGATCCCAAGTTCAGCTTAAGCCTGCCCTCCATGGAGAGCTCGGTGGGAGGGGTGCCGGTGCAGAACAGTCAATGGACGCTGGCTCCACCAGAGACTGATCCAGATTATTACGTCTTGACGACGAACGCCGTCCTCAGTGGGGGGGGCGAACTCTCCTTTGGCTTAACGGGCAACTTCACCTCCGGTTCGACCAGTGGCCAGGCTATCCTGACGGCGGTGGTCGAACCCCAGAGCGGAGAAGCCAATGTGAGCAACAATGTAGATTCGGAACGAGCCAGCTATTTTCAAAAATAACTGGAGTAGCCCTCAATTTCGTCTGATACCCACTGCCTGTAAATGTATAGTTTACCTGAATTACTACTTTTCGTGAAACCTATATGGGAGTAGATAATATTTAGAAAATGAATAGATCAACCCGGTTAATAGCCGGGTTTCTTCAGTAGAAAAACGCCCGGTCAACTTGACCGGGCGTTTTTAACTACACACCAAAATTATAAACTTATTGAATTATACGCTTTCGTGAATCGATTGGATTGCTGAATCGAATCATTTTACGCACTAGGTAGACAATAGCCGGGTTTTTGTTGCCCAAATACGCCTTATAGTAAAATCAGATTGTAATTATATGTTAATTTGAGCAAATTTCACTCGCATAACCTTCCCTCTATCCACAATGAATGTTAACTCCATAGATTACAGGGTTGCTGAGGAGCTAAAAATCTTTGCTCATCCGATTCGGCTTCGTATTCTGCTTGCGTTGGTAGATGAACCTTCCTTGAACGTAGCAGCCTTAACCGAACGGCTTGGCGTCGAACAATCCGTCACATCGATCTACTTAACCAAGATGAAAGACCGGGGATTACTGGTCGCCGATCGACAGGGCAGTTTTACTTATTATTCCTTGAAGAACCCCGCGGTAATAACTAAGCTGATGCAGATTCTAAATCTACAAGGCTAGACGCAACCCTCGTCACGCTTTCCTCCACCCGGTCTAGGCCGGGTTTGTTTTTTGTTGACGTATAGGTATTTTCTGTCATAAATAATATTTATCATTGTGATAGAATGATAGATTTATTCTATTGCCTACCGTAATCAAAAAATTCAACATGAACCTTGCTCCATTGGGTGTATCTCAAGAACCCAGTAAAGCTCAGCTATTTGCCTTATCTGAGTATTTCCAACGCCAACAGGCCGTATTCGCTTTCCATCGTCATTGCCAGCAATTGACCATGCGTCGGCTGCATCCCTTTCGGCATGAGTTCATTCCAATCGCTGGCAACTCGGATGAAATAACCTACCTGGTGAACCAGCGTCGGCAGGTCCAAATACGTCTTAATGAGTTTGCTTGCATTCCAAGTCATTTTGTCTTTCGCTGTATCGCTGGTGCGCTGCTGCTGATGGGTAGCCTGGTCAGTTGTAAGCCAACTGAGATACAGCCCGAACCCGACAGAGTGTTTGTGATGGGTTGCTCCTGCCCTGTGTATGATGCAAACGATTACCTCTGGCCAGTTATCTACAAAAACTGGGGCCATGACAAGACGGATAAAGACCGCATCCGCTTTTATGGGGATAGTACCGCTACGGAATCGTTCGAGTGGATCAAGCTGGATCAGGACTAACCATGCCCACGCAAAAACGTGTTGATCGCCGTACGCACAGCGCCAAGTCGGTACAACCTGTAGTCAACGTAAACGAGTCCCGTGGTGGTAATGCCGAAACGCAATTCTACCGGCAAAAACGCTGGAGGGATCTTCGCGCCAGCGTCTTACGGGCTGAGCCGTTTTGCCGAGAATGTAGCACAACTGGTAAGCAGACGATCGCTACGATGGTCGACCACATCACACCAGTAAAGCAAGGAGGAGAGAAGTACGACGTAAAGAACCTCCAGCCCCTATGTTATCACCACCACGCTATTAAGAGTGCCAAAGACAAACAATCGTAACAACTATGAATCCTCCATTACCCTTAAAAGAGGCTAACCTACTCCATCAGCTGGTCACTGATTACGAGCGCTACAAATGCCAGGGCTTTGCTGATGCGTCCGTCGGTGTACTACGTATCATTCAGCAGACATGCGACCAGCTGATTAAGAGCCCCGATCTGTTCAAGACAGAGGAACTGGTTATCGCTACCAAGAGCGGTGAGCAGACCATCACGATCAACGCTTCACCACCGGACCGGCTTGGGCTTAAAAAAGCGATGGCCGATGTTTCAGAGGCTGGAAAACGAGCACTGGACAAACTTGCTGAAGACGTAAAGGAAGAGGCAAGGGAACAGCCCGTTGACTCCGAACAGCCTGCATGGATGAATAGGAAAAAGAAAACAAACTATCCCTGAAAGCCACTTTCACCTATAAAGCCACCCGATTGACGCTTGAGCAGCCTGGTGCCTTCAATGATGCCGAGTACAGTGAGCTTGTGCAGCGCATGACAACCGCTCCATCATCCGTACAAGCCAGCGTCCAGGCTGAGGATGGTACGGTGTTTTTCGGTACGCTGGAAGAGTTGAACGAACTCAACCGGTTGCAGAGCCAGATTTTTAAACCCCACAGTAACTAATGTCAGATCAATCATTCAACGGTGTACTCTCTGGTGTTACGTCTGATACGTTCGCTGGCTTCCCTCAGCATGGTGGTGAAGTCGTGGTGCCTAAAGAGGTGCATGATAGGCTGTTTAATTCTGATACGCCAACTGTGGAAGCGACTATTAAGTCTACTCCGACTGGAATACAGTCAGACGCATTCCAGATTGTTCAGGACTTTGATCGTATGCTGAGTAAGCATCGTGCATTCCACCAGGATCTAATATTTAAGAATGCGTTCGGTCAGCTTACCCCACAGGAACAAGCGTATTACGATGCTTGGACAGCCCGGTTAATTGCAGAGAGTGAATCTGAAGCAGCAGAAGACGAAGAGGAATAATTAGTAAAAACAACTGGGTATGATGTACGTAATCTGGATTGTCTGTTCCATTGTCCTGACCTATGCCTTACTATGGCTTTATATGATGGTCTATTATGGCTGTCTGTATGTGTATATACGCTTCTTACTGTGGGCACAGAAAGAGATTAAACGAGTTACCGCTAATCGTATATGAGCCGAAAGAATAATAAATACGGTAAGCCCATTGTCCACAGCATTCCAATACCCGCTGTGGTGAGTGGTGACTTTGTACGTGTTGCCTCACTCTCCAAGTCTGGTAAAGAGAATCCAGCTGTGCGTAGTGATGATGATCTAGTACTGTTACTAAGAAAGCCTAATAATTAATTATGATTATTGAGACTAAGTACAATCCAAATGATAAGGTATGGTTTGTGGATGCAACAGGGCAACCAACCGAAGCTATTATCAATACTGTGATGACCCTTTCCCATCTATATCCTAAAGGTTTAGATACGGATGAATGGGTATATAAGACGGAGGTTACCTATGAGCTAACGGTCAATGGTAATACCGGAATGCACCGCAAAGACGATGATTTGTATAGTACTAGCAAAGACTGCTATCTGGCTCTTGCTGCTGCTTATGCTGAACGTGCTCTGTACTATCAGAATCTAGGCAATGCGCCGGTAATTGGCTGATAATCAACGCAAGGGGAGGGGCGGGTTAAATCCTTTGGCTTTCGATCGGCTGAACCGGTGATCCTGGCAAAAAAGATCGGTGTCAAAATTCAGATTTTTTTAGGCGTTCCAGCGCGTTCCAATTGACTGATTATCATGTAAGTTATGGGTAAAAATTATACCTAAAATAATTCGATTTAATTCCACGTATTCACCGTCATGACAACACTTAAAAACGGAAAACTGAGTGACCTGACTCCCGATCAGAAAAACGCCAACAAAGGTAGGGAGTACGGCGGTCACCTTCTTGAAAAATCATTGCGTGAGTTGGGCGCTGGCCGCTCGATTCTGACGGATCGAAACGGCAACGTCATCGCTGGCAACAAGACGATGGAGACCGCTGCGGCTATCGGCATGGATGATGTGATTATCGTTCAGTCGGATGGTAAAAAGCTGATTGTTGTTCAACGTACGGATCTGGATATTGACAGCAAGCAAGGCCGTGAACTGGCCTTAGCCGATAACAAGGTCAGTCAGGTCAACCTTGATTTCGATGATGAGGTCATTAAAGCGTTAGGGGAGGAGTTTGACACAAACACCGATGACTGGGGTTTTACGTCTTTTGATGATGAGGATCAGGAAGAGCAAACCGACGAAAAGACCCAGCGCGAATCTGATAAAATCACGTTTCAGCTGAGCAGTTTCCAACAATCCGAACTTATCAAGGCACTGACAACCGCAAAGCTGGAAAAGGAACTTGACCAGGTGAAGGAAACTGACGGCGAAGCGCTGATGGTATTGGTAAACGAATTCCTAAAACGTCGTAGCTAATGCCTGCCGGTCGTCCGAATAAACCATCTGCGGTCAAAGCATTGGAGGGAACCTTACGTGCTGATCGTGTCAAGGCAAATGAGGTTCAAGCGGACCTACTCGCTCACATTCCAGATCCACCGCAGGGTCTGGGCGAATGGGGTCAACAGGAATGGTATACCGTCTGCCGCTGGCTTCATGACATCGGCAGTCTGGCAGCTACCGATTTGAGTCTGC
>NZ_JBMDWV010000331.1:0-5286 GCF_048594605.1 Spirosoma sp. | reverse complement strand
CAGTCCTTTTGCATTTCGTACAGTTCGGGCTGGAGGTAGCCGATTTTAACGACCACAATATCAGCCGTCCGGCCATTGAGTCCTAACCGTTTGAAGTCTTTTTCTTCGTGATAAGGCTTACGTTTCTGCGTAACGATAACGTTTACACTGCCCACTTTCACAACAACCTCTACTTCAGCATCTTTGTCGCCATACTCGATGGCCGTTACGGTGCCTTTGAGCGGAACCGGCGGAGCAAATCGTGAATCGACCATGGCACCCGCTTTGCCTTCTATCTGGCCACCAACCCCGGCGGCAATGGCTTTTTTCACAAACTCAGGGTCAGGAATGGATGCGTAGATTAGCGAAGGGCCGTCGGCTTTCTTAAACTCTGGTCGTTTTAGAATCTCCGTGATAGTCCACGTTACGTCGCCAGCACCACCGGCGGTTGGATTGTCGCCCATGTCGCTGATGTAGAACGGTCGTTTCTGGCTGGTAATGGCTTTAGTCAAACTTTCATCCAACGTACCGGTAGGAGCGACGAAACCAAATTGAGCACGTACATCCCAGAAATGGTTCGCCAGTTTTTCAGCGGCCTGAGTCACTTTGGCTTTGTCGTCACCCGTTACCATTACAACGGCGTGGTTGCGGGGTTCATCGGCCCAGGCGTAACCGATCCAGATACCGCCATCCACAACACCTTCCTGTTTATCAACCAGAGCCGGTATGTCTGCATAAAGACTTTTGCCTGGCTCAATGCGGGTACTCGTTTTTTCGCCCGGTAGTAGAATTGGTACGGTAATGTGGGCTTTGTAGGCGGGTTTGCCTTTCCCACTTTTGAGCCGTTCGATCAGGTGAACAACGGCCCGCTCTTTGGTTTGCATGGCGTCTTCGTGGGGAGCCATCCGATAGCAGGTCATCAGGTCGGTGTTCTGCGCGAGCCGCCATGATACGTTGCCATGCAGATCCATCGACGTAGAAATGAGCGTTTTATACCCAATTACTTGCCGAATACGGGTGATCAGGTCGCCTTCCGGGTCGTCCAGCCCTTTTACGCTCATGGCGCCGTGAATATCGAAATACAGGCCATCGTAGGGCGCGTATTTTTTGAGCGAATCCAGCATTTTATGCACTAGTGATTCATACGCTTCCCGCGTTACGGCCCCGCCCGGCAGCGATTTTCCCACAACAGTTGGTACCCAGCGTACCTGTTTACGTAGCGGAGCTGTACCCATCAGAAACGGATAAGCGTTAAAAACCTCCCCGCTCTAGCGAGCGTGAAAGGCGGGGTCGTGCGTAACGGCGGGAGAGAACGTACTTGACTCAATGCCCAAGCCCGCAATGGCAATGCGGGGTAAATTCGTATTCGTTGATTGAGCAAAGCCCGAATGAACAATAAAACAGGCTGAAAGGGCAACCAGAAGATGTTTCATGCCTACAAGTTAACGGATTCAGGAGTGTTGGCCAACGTTTTCGATGAATCCGGATAAAGCAGTCTTTTTTGAACTATAAATCCTGCCTCTTGCTCGAGGTCAAGCAAAGCAGGTCGACCAGAAAACCAGTCAACCTGTCTGATAAAAGAGGCTTACTGGTCTTCTTTGATGGCTTTCATACCTTTTGTCCAGCGTACCAGCTGGGTTAGCATCTGCGTGGCTGCCTTCGTCAGTCGATCGTTGGATACGAATACGCCATCTTCACTGATAAACTCGCCAACAGTGGGAATATTGACAACTTCGGCCAGCGCTACGTTCCGGAAATTAATTAAGTCGGATTTCAAACTGATTACAGCTCTGACCCCGGCAAAAGGCCCACCTGAGTAACTGACAATGCCCGACGGTTTGTAAGCCCATTCATGCACGAGGTACTCAAGAGCATTTTTCAGAGACGCAGGATAGCTGTAATCATACTCGGCCGTAACAAAAATAAACGCGTCGGCTTCGTCGATTGTAGCACTCCACTGTTTTGTATGCGCATGTTCATACTGCTTCATAACCGGGTGAGCCGCTTCATTCATCAGGGGAAGCCCGATTTCTGCCAGATCAAGAATATCTACTTCAAAATGCCCATTCTGCCGGGCTTCTTCCGCAATCCACTGAGCCACAAGCGGTCCTTTCCTGCTCGGGCGAACGGTTGAAACGATGATTTTAAGTTTGTACATTTTTCTACAGGCTGTTAGCGTAAATAATACTGAATTGGCGCAAGTATAACTCAAATCTACCTGCAAAAAAGCAGGCTAACCTGAAGTATAGGGGCTATTGGATGCGATAACGTATCGAAACGCGAGGGTTTGACGAATGATCAGGAATGGTAAATGATGAGTGAGTACGTCTCAATTAGGTATTCATCGGTCATAATTCGTCATTTTTGCATCATGAACCGACGTCGTTTTATTCAGCAATCGGCTTTAGGGGCCGGTTTAGCTTTACATACTCAGCCAATCTGGGCTTCTTCCGACTCCGCTTTTCCCGTTGTTCGGACAGCGGCCGGTAAACGGAATTTTACCAGTACAGCCGTTGAGCAGACCATTGAGCGGATGCACAAAACCATCCGCGATCCGGAGCTTGCCTGGCTCTTCGAAAACTGCTTTCCCAATACGCTCGATACCACTGTTCAGGTTAAAAACGAGAACGGCAAACCCGATACGTTTGTCATTACGGGCGATATCGACGCCATGTGGCTCCGCGACAGTACGGCGCAGGTATGGCCGTATTTGCCGCTCACCAAACAGGATGCCTCGCTACGTCAGTTGATTGCGGGCGTGATTCGACGGCAGGCGCAGTGCATTCGGTGGGACCCATACGCCAATGCATTTTACTCGGACACAACCAAAGAAGGCGAGTGGAAAAAGGACGTAACGGATATGAAACCGGGACTTCACGAGCGCAAATGGGAGCTTGATTCACTCTGTTATCCAATACGTCTGGCCTATCATTACTGGAAAACAACGGGCGATACCAGCCCTTTCGATGCCGACTGGTCGCAGGCCATGCAGCTTGCGCTGAAAACCTGCCGCGAGCAACAACGGAAGACCAGCCGGGGCCCATATCATTTCAGCCGCTCAACATCGTGGTCGACGGATACGGTGCCGGGTGATGGGTATGGCAATCCAACGCGGCCGATTGGTCTGATAAACAGTACGTTCCGTCCGTCGGATGATGCTACGGTATTTCCGTTCTACGTGCCGTCGAACTGGTTTGCGGTGGTTTCGTTCCGGCAATTGGCTACCATGATCGACCAGCTACGTCCTGACGCTACGTTCGCCAAAGACTGCCGGGCGCTGGCCGACGAAGTAGAAGGCGCATTGAAGAAATATGCCATCTACAATCATCCGAAATACGGCAAAATGTATGCGATGGAGGTCGATGGTTACGGCAATCACCTGCTCCAGGATGATGCCAACGTACCAAACCTGCTGGCTTTGCCGTATCTGGGTGCCTGTTCTGCCAGCGATCCAATTTATCAGAATACCCGCCGATTTGTGCTGAGTCCCGACAATCCGTATTTCTTCAAAGGCAAAGCGGCTGAGGGCGTCGGTAGTCCGCATACGCTGGTCAATAATATCTGGACGATGAGCCTGACGATGCGGGCACTTACGTCTACAAATGATGACGAAATTCGGACGCAGCTAGGTCAGCTAAAGAAAACCCACGCCGGAACGGGCTTTATGCACGAGTCGTTCGATAAGGATGATCCGGCCAAGTTTACGCGCAAATGGTTTGCCTGGGCCAATACACTCTTTGGCGAACTGATCCTGAAAGTAGCCAATGAGCGGCCCCATTTGCTGAGCAAAGAATTGTAGAAGTAGCACCATGGTTTGACCCCATCCGGGGTCAGATGTTTATAGATGGGTCAAAATTGCTATAAACATCTGACCCCGGATGGGGTCAAATTATAATTAATAATTCCACTATGGATTGGCTCGCTTGAGCTGCCAGGTTCCAGTTGCCTGGCCACCATCGGATTTCCAGGTGCCTTTCAGATCAGCATCCGCGAAGGTTCCTGTAAAGCTAACTTCGTCGTTTTCCGATGGGTCGATATACGTAGCGCTCAACCGGCCGTCTTTCCAGGAAGCCGTTTTTAAATCAATTGGGTGTCGGCTGCCGTCATCGGTCAGCATAACAACTTGTCCGGCTAAATTTTTCGCATTGTCCTGATTGAGAATCAACTCAAATTTTCCTGACGAATCCCCCAAGTACGTCCCCGACCATTTGCCAACTACCGTTTTTGACGTAGCATTTTCGGTTGATGATGGTTGTGCCTTCGCCATCTGGAACGTAGCAGTGAGTAAGAAGAAGGCTGTGAATAAAGTTTTGATAGGCATATAGAAAAGTTTATGGTTTGCTATAAGATGACTTTACTCCCTATAACGTTGCTTGACGACATGAATTCTTTGGTTAGGCTAAGGATATCTGTGCTTTATCTGCCTGACCGATAACGTATTGGCGAGCTTCGTCGTATTCTTCTGCCGTTCGCAGATGCTCCAGCATCAACGGAACTTCCTGCGGCAGCGACGTTACGTTGCGGATGTACGTAACGTAGTCCATCTGGCCCCGGCCCGGCATGGTTTCGGCAAAATGGCCGTCTTTACCGTAAATATCCTTTGCGTGCGACGACACAATCCAGCGGCCCAGCTTGCGGAACGTATCGTTGATGAGCGCCGTATTGTTATAATATCGGTCAGGCGTATTGATAATATTGGCAATGTCGACGTGAGCGCCAAACGCCGGACGATCAATGGCTTTGATGAACTTCAGGTACGAATCTGCTCCGTCGGGTGGGCTCCAGCCCATCATTTCGAGCGCAAACTTGGCGCGTTTCGGCTTTACGGCGTCAATGACTTTCCGGCAGTTTTCGACTGTGGCATCAAAATACTCTTTGGATTGATTCCGGGCATCCGGCCCATCCCAGTTTTTAGGATTGTAAGAACCCGCAATGTTGACACAGGTGAGCGCGCCAACGGCTTCGGCTAGAGCAAGCCGATTCGTTACGTACTCCAGATTTTTCCGACGTTTTTCGGCGTCCAGGTCAAGCATATTCACCCAGGCCCCAACTTCGGCGATCATCACGTTCTGAGCAGCGAACGCTTTTTGAATCGATTTGATTTTTTCGGTGTCTTTCAACTCAACCGGCGGTACATAGGCCGCGCTGTACCGTAGTCGTCGGTGTTCCCGCGCCAGGGCTTCCGGATCATCGCTTTTCAGGAAAATGGGACCGCCCAGCCGCAACGGTTTTGGCACTGCGCTGAACGTGGGAAGAGACGGGGTGAACAGGCTTCCGGCCAGCAGGGCTGACGTTTGTAAAAAAGCG
>NZ_JBMDWV010000330.1:0-32873 GCF_048594605.1 Spirosoma sp. | reverse complement strand
AACCAGGCGAACGAAACCCCAATCGCACAAATCCTTGAATACTTTTTTGTACGTATTGTAGGAGGATACACCAATTGCCGTCATCGCGTATTGCGGTGCCATTTCAAAGACTTGTGGCCATGAGCAGCGGTTGGCAAACTCCATGTACCAGAAATAAAGAGCGGCATGGGTAGGTGTTCGCTCGTCCTGATATTTGAAGGCAAAGTCCCACCAGCGACGCGATAATTCGTATCCACTCATAACTCTCGATAAGACTAAAACAGGTACTTAACGGCCAGCCAGATACAGCCAGCGACACAGGCGACGATGCAGCCAGCCATAAACACGAGCGAGAGTAGTACGCCCATTTCAGGTTCGGATTCGGGTTTATAGGCCATGGTTAGTTTGGGAGATAGTCAATCGCTCGGTTAACCAGCATATAGTGGTCGATCAGGCAGGATAGCGAATGATCGTAGCCGTACCGATCCTGCATGTAGTTGAGAATCAACCGGGCTAATTCGATTTTCCAGCCGAACCTAGCCGCTGCATCGAGCCGTACGTGTAGCATCGTTAGCTGCGTCTGTAGCACCGTGCCAGCGACAATGAACGCAATTCGGTAGCGGTCGCGGTTGGACTGATGGCGCCAGCCCATACCGAATACCCGGTCAAACTGTAGCAGTACGTCCGTGAAAAGATTCGTCAGAGCGTCACAGTGTTCACCACCCGGTAATTCATCACCGTGCGCGAGTACAAAGTTGATCGCACAGGCGCGGGCGGTTGGTAGGGGATTGTGATCAGTTGTCATGGCTGCGTAATAATTAAGCCAAGCCAGAACAGACCCATGATTGCAATGATGAATGCGACATCAATCGCTGTAGTACCCCCTTTCAGCCACCACCAGCGACGAAGTTTATACATCCAGACGGGCCAATCCCAAAGCCCCTCATCGCGCAAAAAGTCGTACGTCGTCCGGCCAAAAACCAGACAAAAAACCAGCAATCCAACCAGCGAAACGAGCCCCCAGAGCTGGAGGACTTCTTTGATAATTTCCATGATGATTAAGAATTTAGAAAGCGTTGACGGAATCGTCGAAGTACGTAATAGCGCAGGTAGCAATAGATCAGATAGACGCAGAAGCGAAGGAATTCGAGCAGCTTAAACAGCAGATAGAGCAAATACAGGCCGAGCGTTTTCATGCGAAACAGTTGCAGTCAATACCCCGAACCTCAGCAACCACTTTGTCCGCAATCTGCTGAATCGTCATTTCGTCGTGAACCGGAACCGAGATGATTTCCCGAACTTCACTGGTATCAGCGTATGCACCGTCTTCGTCACGGTCGACACGGCCATTGTACACGGCCGTTCTGACTTCGTATTCCAGCGCCCGGCAGCCGCGTTTGCGGTTATCGTCGAAGAACACAATCGATTTACAGTGCGGACCGGCCAGTTTGCCAATCAGTGCATCGAGCGGATCGAAATTCTGTTCTTCGTCCAGTTGCGCGAGGGTAATCATCTCGCTTTCGGGTTTCGCTAAAATGGCCTGAGCGATGGCGAATCGTTGTTGAATCAGGGTGGATTGCATAGATTTGGATTGAATTCTTTGATTATGTATCCGTACAGACCTCGGCACTCGCTGAGGTTTTGTCTTTTTGGTGGGAGAGAATCCGTAGTGAGCAAATGCCCACTACGTTTCTAGTTTCTATCCACACCATTCCCCCAATGGCCGACGCCATCAGGATATCGTTTGATTATGTATCCGTACAGGTGATGTATGCAGGGCAGCCAGTAGCCGCTGATCAGCTGATTCGCTGCTAACGCGGGTTGACTGGATGTAAGCCCGGACGCCATCCGCATCGAAGAGTGTTTTTTTGCCTTCGTGTCGATACGGCAGCT
The DNA here is from genome assembly GCF_048594605.1 of Spirosoma sp. Lineage (GTDB taxonomy): Bacteria > Bacteroidota > Bacteroidia > Cytophagales > Spirosomataceae > Spirosoma. Next base: position 31,001 of record NZ_JBMDWV010000330.1, on the reverse strand, counting down.
CACCTCGTCGCATGAGTCGATGCAGGGTTGATTCTGAGCAGCGGAGCGCCTGCATAGCTTGTTTACGATCCATCCACTGACCACCCGATTTAATCAGAAACTGGATTTCCCGTTGCAACTGGTCTACTTGCTTCTGCAAGGCTATAAATTCTTCGTAGCTAGGTACTTTCATGGCTTAGGCGGCTAATGGTTGTGCGTATGGATTGTAGGCTTCCATCCATTCCACTTCGGTTTCCGAAACCGGGTTATTGCCGCCGGTCTTATTGCGGAACGTGCCTTCAGTTACACCATGAGCCTTGCAGAACGAAACTTTAACAGCTTGCCGCTGGGTGAAGCTTAACCGCTCATAAGCCATTTTAAACCGCGCTGACAGTTCCTTTGACCGTTTGCTTAATTGCTTGCCTTTACTTATCATTGTGGTGCATATATTTGCTATAAACAATCATTCAAGTGCTATGCAAATATATGCTTCAACATATAGAAAAGCAATAGCTGGACATATAAATTATATGCCCAGCTATGAAAGATATTCATTTAGTAGAATGGATTGGGCAAAAACAGGGGAGAAGCTGAAGCTAATTCGAGAGGCTAAAGGGTTGAAACAGAGTCAGTTTTCCGAATTGATAGGTGTTAAGCAACCTAATCTGTCAGCGTATGAAAATAATCGCGTTGAGCCAGAAAGCAGAACGATAAAAGATATAATCAATATAGCAGGTGTGAACCTTGAATGGTGGAATACCGGTAAAGGGAATATATTACTGGGCGCTGAAGTATATGCGCCGCTTAGCGAGGCATATACTTCCGAAGCGACTCCGCTCTCAATTGTTGATGAAACGGAGGTAACGCGTACGGTGTCAGGCAGCGAATTTCGCGACCTGGACAACGGAATGGTGCTGATGACCATTCCGTTAGTAGATGAGTACGCATATGCCAGCTATCCACACGGCTGGAAAGATTCTGAATACATTGAAGAGTTGCCTAAGCATTCTATTGTTCTGCCTAAACGCGACAAAGGCAGATATCGAGCATTTGTAGTCCGTGGCGATAGCATGGATGATGGAGGCCGTAAGGCTATTTACGCAGGAGATATAGTAGTCGGCCGTGAAGTTGAACGCGACTTCTGGCAAAGTCGGCTGTACATCAATGGCACAGGCAGGGATTACATCATCGTGCATCAGGACGGCGTTTTTATTAAACGCATCATCAAGCACGACGTCAAAGAAGGGTTAATAACCTGCGCTTCGTCCAACCCCGACAAAGATCACTTTCCCGATTTTGATGTACGACTCTCAGAAGTATACGAGTTGTATATTATCTGGAAAGTCGAACGTGACTGGCGGCATTAAGTGCCACAATACACCCTAAAATAACAAATGACACAATCTGAGCAAATTGATGAAATTCTAGACGACTTGAATAACGGCGAGCTAATTGCTTTACACAATGATGTTACCGACCTATTCAGGAATGCAGTTAAAAAATCAATAGCTTTTGATTTAATAACCCCTTACTCAAACACATATCGTCTTACTCAGAAAGGTTATCAATGCATTGAAGCAGGCGGCTTTGATAACTGGAGAGAGCTTGTCAGTAAGCAAGAACATGACAAAAAAGGGTCCATTCGTGTGAGTGGAAACGCAATAATTGGTGACAATAATACAGGGGTAACTCAAGGTCGAGATTTTTTGAATAGTGAATCGCCAACTATAAAAAATAATCCACAGCAAAACCAGCCGGTTGCAAACGCGACAAAAAAATCAGACCACACCATTTGGGACAAGATTAAATATGTTTCAGTAATAATTGGTGGATTGGGGGCAGCGATAGGCACCATTGGAAAATTACTAAAATGGTGGTGATTTTATAAGTAGCCCCAATTGTCTATAAATAACGGACAATTGTCCAATAAGTACAAGTATTAATTACTCGACTATGAAATACATTTTATTGATTGCTTATTTAGTTAGTGGCTCCTTATACGCTCAGGACCGAACAACCCCAATCACTCAGGCTGATTTGAATGGCAGAAAGCTATATGCTGCTGATTTTAGATACGGCTACCAAACAGGGCTAAACGGCTGGATTATCAAAGCGGGTGATACCTTGTCTTTAGGCCGAGGAACTATGCCCGACAAAGCCTTAGCCTTTCTCTACGAAAATCCAGCTGGCTTATCCGCTACCTACTTCAATGGAAATCTGGTTAAACAGTACCTACCCAGTATGTATGCTGATAAGCGGGTTGTCATCAAAGATTTGGGTACCATCGGCACCAAAAAGACAGGCTTTACCGCTGTGGCCATAGTTGGGGTAGGGGGGCTGGTGCGCTATCAGGTTGAGATCGAAAACGCTATTGAAGCTGGTGAAATCCTTCCACCTGTACAGTTTCAGCAAGCCTACGCTCAGCCGCCTCAACAAGCATTCAGTGTAGCCGATGAACTGATCAAACTAAAAAGATTGATGGATGATGGCGTGTTGTCCAAGGAAGAGTTTGACGCTCAGAAAAAGAAACTGCTGAATCAGTAATGGCATGCGTAAACTGTATTGACATTATTTGAAAGATCTACTCTTTAAGTAAGTACACTAATGGGAAAGCCGACACTTGCCGTCCGGTTAAAATACGAACCCAATCGGGACGGGGAGCGGGTTATTCGCATCCGCATTACCAAGGATCGGCAAAGCGCTTTCTGGGCCTTACCCTTCCAGGTTACCGAGAAGGATTTTAACGAAAATGGTACCAAGCTGAAAGAAAACTGGATTCGCAAATCCTACCGGGATTGTAAGCTATACAACGCCCGTATTTACGATGCGTACCAGAAAGCTGAAGCAGCCATTGCTTTCTTTGAAAAGCGGGATCTGGATTATTCAGCGGCCGACGTTAGACAGTACGTTGAACGGGGCGGCTTTCCGGACAAGTTACTGCCGTACTTTGCCGATCATATCCAGAAACGACGTAATGAAGCGGGCGACGATCTAGGCAAGCTGGAAACGGTAGGTGTCTATGAATCGACGATAAAAGTACTGCGGTTGTATTTGCGTTCAGTTTACGCGCTGGCCGATACATTTCCCGATGAACAGATTGATGAAAGATACTGGACGCTGGGTAAGCTCAACAAACGCGACATTCTGGATTTAAAAGCGTGGCTGGAAACCCGTTACTCGCGCAACTCGGTAGCAACGTACTTAGGTAAGCTACGGCATGTCTTGTACGAGGCTGCTGATGCGGGGCTGGTTTCTTACGAAAAGTTTCCCATGCGGGGCATTACGGCCGCATCCGTCCGTAAGAAAGTGGACCGGCTTCAGGATGAAGAGATTCAAAAGCTGGCCAGTGTACCCGCCGAGAAAAAGCATACCGGTGGCCGTAAGGCTGTTACCTCAACCGAACACGCCCGGCCCCTGGCCATGTCCCTTTATTTAGCCCACGGTGCCCGACTAGGCGATGCGATCATCTGGCGGATCGAGAATTACGTCATTGAAGGAGAGCAGCATCGACTTCGCTATACGACGTCTAAAAACAAAAAGTCAATGAGCGTTTTACTGGATGAGGAAGCGGTTGCATTGATAGCCCCGTATCTGGTTGATAAAGCGGGTAAACCTCGTCCCAAAAAAGCGTTCCTGTTTCCCTACCTGCCCGACGATTTTGATAAGCTGTCAACCGAGGATCAGTTTATCCATCTACGTAACGCCAAACAGCGGGCTCGTCAGCAGATAATTCGGTTAGGGCGGCAGGTTGGGCTAGAAAAGCGGGTTACTCCGCACGTCATGCGTCACAGTTTTGCCGACATGCTTCGCCGGTCAGGGGTTCGACTCGAAACCCGTCAGGAAGCGCTGGGGCATTCCGATATAAAAACAACCCGGGATTATGAAGAGCAGTTTGATCAGGAAGCAATCGACGAAATCAGCAAATTATACGCTAATCGCAGGACAACAGTAGGACAACAAAGCTGACAGGATGGGGCAGTATCAGACAGAAAAGGTTAAGAAAAAATAACCAGTATGAACGGGAAAAACTGTCTATTCCTGTTAAATCGTTTGTTACTAGTGAGAAAAATGCTATCTTTGCGGCTCATTTCGCAAATACTTATCTGGCGATTATATACAGTCATGAGCGAGTTAATCAAATTAGTGGAGGCAGACAACGCGCAGCGTCGCACCGAGTTGCCCACATTCCGGGCGGGTGATACGGTGAACGTACACGTTAAAATCCGCGAAGGAAATAAGGAACGTATTCAGGTATTTACGGGAACGGTAATTCAACGCCGGAACCCAAGCAGCGGTGGCGAAACGTTCACTGTTCGCAAAGTATCGAACGGCGTTGGTGTAGAGCGGATTTTCCCAGTTCTGTCGCCAAACATCGACAAGGTTGAAGTTGTTCGCTTAGGCAAAGTTCGTCGGGCACGGTTATTCTACCTGCGTGGTCGTCAGGGCAAAGCTGCTCGCGTAAAAGAACGTAAGGCAAAAGCACCTGTAGCAGCTTAATTGCTTCTTCAATCCGTATCAATTTTAAGAAAGCTGCCTATTTCGGCGGCTTTTTTTATGAGTTACAGAGTTATCATGTTGTATGGTTATCGGTATTACACCAGGCTACAAACTATATAACCCTACAACTTTACAACTTTCTATATGACTATCGACTTCTTCAAATACCAGGGCACGGGTAATGATTTCGTCATGATTGACGACCGTAACGAAACATTTCCGGCTTCTGATCAGGCGTTGATCGAACGGTTGTGTCATCGTCGGTTCGGTATCGGAGCCGACGGATTGATCCTGCTACGTAATGATCCGGACTATGATTTTCGGATGGTGTATTTCAATGCGGACGGTGCAGAGGGAAGTATGTGTGGCAATGGTGGCCGTTGCATTGTTCGCTTTGCCCACGATTTAGGCCTTTTCGAAACAAAAACACGCTTTATAGCTGTTGATGGCGAACACCTTGCCGAGGTGATTGGCGATGAGATATCTCTTAAAATGAGTGATGTTTCCGGAGTCAAAGATCGAAATGGAATAACATTCCTGAACACAGGTTCTCCACACGTAGTTCGGTCGGTAGACGATCTGGAATCGCTTGATGTGGTTAGTGAAGGCCGGGCGTTACGGTATGATTCAGCCTTTCAACCGGGCGGAACCAACGTCAATTTCGCACAGGTGATTGATGATCACACGCTGTTTGTCAGAACCTACGAGCGAGGGGTTGAGGATGAAACGTATTCGTGTGGTACGGGCGTAACGGCCGTTGCACTGGTAGCACACCAACAATTAAATATGTCGGCTCCGGTAGCTATTCAAACCATCGGCGGAAACCTGAGCGTATCTTTTCATTCAGGGCCTGATGGACAATACCATTCAATCTATCTGATTGGACCAGCCAGGCGGGTTTTTACGGGAACCATAACTGTTTGACCTTCTCTGAAGTTACATACTGCGATAATAGAATAATGGAAAGTTTCGCAATAACCCACGAATGATTCTCTACAAGAATAAAGGCCTTTTACCTTCTATCTGGCATTTTCACACAGGCCCTACTGCAAAAGCGTTGCTACGCAGACTTGTTGTTGTTGCGGTTTACGTTACAGTGGTAACAGTGGCCGAGATGTACTATACAGATTTGCGATTTAAGGATACGCCGACTTCGTTTCTCGGAGCAATGGGAATTCTGCTTAGTCTGCTGCTTATTTTTCGGACCAATACGGCCTATGATCGCTTCTACGAAGGTCGGCAAGCCTGGGGCGTATTAGTCAACAACTGTCGAAATCTGGCTATTTTTTTTAATGCGGTGCTGCCAGAAGGAGATACAGAAAGTCGCGCGTTTTTTGCTAAGTCGATAGCTAATTTTCCGTTTGCCCTTAAGAATCACCTGCGCGATATGTCCGGCGTAGACGAGCTGGATATGGTTGAAGAAGGGGAGCGACGTGAACTGAAAAACTTTGATCATAAGCCTGCTGGCGTATCAAATCAACTCTGGGTAAAAACAGAGACTCTGTATCGCAAGGGCCACATCTCGGAGTCGCAACACATCAACTTAAATCAGTACTTAACCTCGCTGATGGATGTCTGCGGGATCTGCGAACGGATAAAGAGCACACCAATTCCGTTTTCGTACATGCTGTTTATTAAGCTGTTCATCATGCTCTACGTTGCCCTATTGCCCTTTACCGTTATTACCGCGTTTGGCTATCTGACCATTCCCGCTGTAATTCTGACATCGTACGTACTGGTAGGGCTGGAAATGATTGGCGAAGAAATTGAAGAACCTTTCGGGCTGGAACGTAACGATTTGCCGCTGAGTCAGTTAAGTCAATTGATCCGGGTGAATGTTCATGATATACTGCAAATTCACCTGCCGCATGTCGAAAAACAGGCCGCCAAACCTGGGTTTACCATCGTTACGTAGTTAGTCTTCAGCTTCGATGATGCCACCATGAAGATGGTAGATTGAGGTGCTCTGAAACTCCGGCTGACGTAGTAAATCCTTAGCGGCTACCCGGCTCCGAACGCCATTCGTGCAAATAACGATCAACGTATCGTAGGGGAGAAGTTCCGCTTTTCGGGCGCGTATATCGGGTAACGGGATGTTTAGCCCTCCAATGTTAAACTCGTCAAATTCCCACTCATCCCGCACATCAACGACGGCTGTATTGGGTTGCCGACGTAACGTATCAAGTTCGGGCAGAGAAATGTCAGTATATGGCTGCATAGTCATCTCACCCGTAACAACTGATTTCCTGTACCTGTTCAGTTAAGCTATCAGCGTGGCTTGATTTCCAAAACCTCTATCTCCGGCAATTCCTGACGACTACCCCAGCCGCACTGTAGAAAAACTTGATTTCCCGTTTCGAAGAAACGTATCATAACGGCTCGTCCATGCTGGCCTGAAGGAACATCTTTCAGTGCCTGTTGAACCAGTGGTAACGTAGCAGGGCTTGGTTTAAAACCTGTAAACTTATTTAGCAGGCTGTCAGCTTCCAGCCGTACCATTTCTTCACAACCGTCGTAGGCTAGCCCATTTTCAAAGATGAAGGCCGCTTCAGTACGTTCCGGCCCGGCCTGAGCGACGGGTTCTTTCTGGCAACTCCAAACGAGTGTCATCCAGGCAAATAGTATGAGTCGGATCATTGAAATTGTTGTTTTTAATTGTAACGTTTTTAGCGGACTTATCAGCGAGGTCTGATCTCTACCAGGTCAATTTCACCCACTTTAGGCTTATAACCCCAGCCACATAGTAGTTCAACTTGCCGTCCAGTTTCAATGAATATAACCTTTACGGCTCGCAGGGACGTATTGGGCGCTGGTGGAATTCTTTTTAATGCCAGTCTGTATATTGGCAACGTAGTAGCCGAAGGTTTATACCGCATGTGATTGCCCAATGAATCAGCTAACATGAGTTCAACATGATCTTCACAACCATCTGCAATAAGACTACTGTCAGCGATGTAAGCATCTTCGATACGCCATGTACCTTCCAGTTCTGTTCGCTGACAACTGACCAGTCCGATGAATAAACAAAGCACTTTGACTCTCATGACTCTGTTTTTACGTATAGACCACTATTCAGTGAAAAGGGTTGTAGAAATGAGAAAAAATAGAACTGTCAATCTGTCAGATAAGAACGTAGTGGAACAGGATTTGAAGATCATCCGACTATATCATTAACCTTACTTTATTACGTACTATATGGAAGCCGTACAGAACGAAAAGGGGCAGATTTCGATCCACACCGAGAATATCTTCCCGATTATTAAGAAATTTCTTTACTCCGACCATGAGATTTTCCTGCGCGAACTGGTTTCTAATGCCGTCGATGCTACGCAGAAATTACGTCAGTTAGCCTCGTTTGGCGAGTTTGGTGGTGAGTTGGGCGAACTAAAAGTAACGGTATCACTCAACGAAGAAGCCAAGACCATAACTGTTAGCGACAATGGCATCGGGATGACTGCCGATGAGATCAAAAAATACATTAACCAGATTGCTTTCTCGGGCGCGTCAGATTTCCTGGAAAAATACAAGGATAAAACCGATGACAAAGGTCAGATTATCGGTCACTTTGGACTGGGATTTTATTCAGCTTTCATGGTGGCTGAGAAAGTGGAAATCGTTACGAAATCCTACAGAGAAGGTGCCGAAGCAGCTCGCTGGGTTTGTGACGGTTCGACTGAGTTTGAACTAACGCCTGCTGAACGTAGTGAACGAGGTACAGATATTATTCTGCACATTGCTCCTGATTCAGAGGAGTTTCTGAACAATGGTCGCTTGCAGGGCATTCTGGATAAATACGCCCGTTTCCTGCCTGTAGCGGTTGAGTTTGATGGAAAGGTCGTAAACAACACGACTCCGATCTGGACGAAATCGCCGTCGGAACTGACTGATGAAGATTACAAGACATTTTACCGTGAGCTGTACCCATTTAGTGAGGAGCCGTTGTTCTGGATTCACCTCAACGTGGATTATCCGTTCAACCTGACGGGGATTTTGTACTTCCCGCGTATCAAAAACGAACTTCGTTTTCAGCGCGAGAAAATTCAACTGTATAGCCGTCAGGTATTCATTACGGATGAGGTGAAGGACGTAGTGCCCGATTTCCTGATGATGCTGCACGGTGTTATCGACTCGCCTGATATTCCGCTGAACGTATCGCGAAGCTTCCTTCAGGCTGACGCTAACGTAAAGAAAATCAATGGATACATTACTCGAAAAGTAGCCGATAAGCTCAATGAACTGTTCAACGCCGACCGAAAAGCGTTTGAAGAGAAATTTGATGATATCGGCCTATTTATCAAATACGGTATTCTGAGCGACGACAAGTTCTGGGAGAAAGCCAAAAACTTTGTGCTGCTCAAAAATACCGAGGGAACTTATGCTACCATTGACGAGTATCGCGAGAAAGTCCAGGCCAATCAGACCGACAAAAACGAATCGCTGGTGCTGCTTTATACGACTGATACAAAGCAACAGCATGCCTATATTGAGTCGGCAACGCGTCGTGGTTATGATGTCCTCCAACTCGATAATGTGATCGATGCGCACTTCATTAATGCCTTGGAGCAGAAACTTGAAAAGGTACGTTTCCAGCGTGTTGACGCCGATACGCTCGACAAACTGATCGATAAAGGGTTAAACAACGAAAGTGTTCTTTCGGAAGATGATAAAACGAAACTGAAGGACGTATTTGATCAGGTACTGGACAATAAGATGCTGAACGTAAGCGTTGAAGCCCAGCCAACTGACGAATTGCCTGTTACGATTACGCTGCCAGAATTTATGCGTCGCATGAAAGATATGTCGGCGTTATCGGGTGAGCAGTCTTTCTACGGAAATATGCCGGTTATGCACAACGTAGTGGTCAATGCGAACCATCCGCTGATCGGTAAAATTCTGGCAGAAACGGATGCCGATGCGCAGAAATCGCTCGTGAAGCAGGTGTACGATCTGGCGTTGCTTTCGCAAAATATGCTGACGGGGGCTGATTTGACGGCTTTTGTCAAACGGACGGTTGCTACGTTGTAATTATATGCTGTAGCCTTTGCTATACAAACAGAACGGGCTACCCAGCTGGGTAGCCCGTTCTGTTTGTGGGGACTAAGATTGTCCGTTACTACTGCGAGGGATTTTGCTGATCGGTGCGCCAGCCTTGGAAGCACGGGTGAACCAGACTTTCCGCCGGGCTATTAAACGGCCGATAATAAAAAGTAGAATGAGACCGATAATAACAACGGCTATTAAAGGAACCAGGATCGTAAATAGCGACAGGCCAACCGACGCTACGTTCTCACCCGTCGCCAAAACTGGATTCGCAAATCCGCCGGTCGTGACCGACGAGCCCATACGTAGTAAACTGGTACCTGCCTGAATAATACCCGCCGAACTTCCTCCAAGTATTAAGCCTAAGCCCCACTGAAAGGCGGGGATGTCGATATTCAGGAAGGACGTACTGACCAGCGTACCGGCAACAACAGATGCCGGTGTAGCTATGGTATCCAGAAAGTTATCGAGCCAGGGAATGTAATAGGAGCCTATTTCAAAGATCGTAGCAACGGCCAGCCCAATTAATGTGGGCCAGTCACTGAACCACTCAAATCCCGTTACTGGGCTGATAAACCCCAGTTTGGTGGCAACACTAGCGACCAATAAGGGGACAAATACTCTAAACCCGCAACAGGCGGCCAGACCAACGCCAATACAGGCGCTCATAATCCATTCAATGGACATAGCTGTTTATAATTTGTAATTACGTTACCTGATTTCAAAAAAGCCATAGATAACTATAAACTACAACTACAAACCTTAAACTTGGTTCATAGTTTGCCAGGCCCAATAACGCACGCAAACCGACCTAAGTAAAAAACTGCGGATTGAAATTCATCAGGTAGGCTTCGTCGGTTGCGCGGGTCAGGGCTGTGTAAAGCCAGCGTACAAACTCGTCGTTTACCTGACCTTCCGGCAGAAAACCCTGGTCAATAAACACAGCGCTCCACTGGCCACCCTGCGCTTTGTGGCATGTAAGCGCATAAGCGAATTTCACCTGTAAGGCGTTCAGGTATGGATCACGACGAATAGCTTCGGCCCGTTCCTTCTTGCTCTTGATATAAAAGTAATCTTTCATGACACTTTCATAGAGCGCTTTATACTGATCTGAGGTTAACGACGGTACGGGCGTGTGCAACGTATCGAGCATGATTTTAGCGTCGAAATCGGGCTGATCTTCGTAATCGACCAGCCGCAACGTAACGGTAGCGAACCGAAAGCCGTGCATCTCTTCTTTATTCCGGATCTTCTGCACTTCGGCAAACTCACCATTAGCCAGAAAACCTGCCGGAGACTCTTCGTCAAGGACAGTGTAATTATTCCGGGCAATCATCAACATGTCGCCGGCGTCCAGTTCCTCTTCGCACTGGTCAATCATGCGCCTGACAAACTGATTATACTGAACCGCTATCTTGTTCGAGCGGCAAATAATGGCCGTATTTTCGCGACCGTATTTATCGTACGCGTATCGGATACCATCTTCCAGCTTGGTAAGCGGCATTTTATAAACATCCTGAAACGACCGTACATTCAGTTGAATATCAGGTATATTGGCGGAAGATACGGATGAATTGTCGTCTAGCAACGCATCAAAGCCAACCGCTTTAGGTGTGGGTGAAGCTTCATCCAGTAGCATCCGCAACCCAGTAGCATTGTACAAAATACCTGATTCTTCATCTTGCCGCATAACTTCGGTTAGTTCCTGCTCATACACCTTCATGTCGAAGGAACTAGCCAGAAACCCCCGGTCCAGTGCAGGACTCAATTCCCGACCAACGGGAGGCAACTGAGCTGTATCGCCAACGAGCATTAATTTGTTGCCCGGATTTTCGAAAATATAGTCAATTAAGTCAGTCAATAAACCTTTACCGCCAAAATCTGCCTCGTCAGAAATCATCGAAGCCTCATCGACAATGAACAGCGTATCTTCGTGGTAATTTTTCTGGCGTTGAAAGGCCAGTGTTCCTGAACCCGGATCGGCTACCTGCCGGTAAATTTTTCGGTGAATTGTCTGGGCTGGTTTTTTGGCGTAATTGGTCATAACCTTGGCGGCTCGCCCGGTAGGGGCAAGCAACACAGATTTATAACCAAAACGAGGGAGTACTTTTATGAGCGTACCGACCAGAGTAGTTTTACCGGTTCCGGCGTAGCCACGCAGCAGAAAACAATCACGGTAATGCTCAAAATCTTCGTGCGTAATGAACGCGCCAATCTGTTCGAAAAACTGTAGCTGACCGGCGGTAGGCTTAAAGGGAAAGCGTTTGGCCAGCAAATGAGCGGCCGTTTGGGTCTCATTCATATACCTAAAGGTACGAAAAAACGAGCAAGGAAAAAATAGGAGAATTAACAGGTGTTTTTTACTATTTTTTGGTTCCTTATTTTCTTCCTTCCCCTTTTTTTATATATTGACCCATTGCTAAACCGCTCTCCATCATGAATATACGCCAAATCCTTCAAAGTAAAAAAATTAACGCTCTGTATTCAGTTTCGTCGTCTCAAACGGTACTGGATGCGCTTAAACTCATGGCCGAGAAGAATATCGGCGCTGTCCTGGTAATTGATGAAGGCGCCCTGACTGGTATTTTCTCCGAACGCGATTATGCCCGCAAGGTAATTCTAAAAGATCGCCATTCTGATGATACGCGAATTGCTGACGTAATGACGGCTAGCGTGATCACGATTGCGCCCGATCAGAGTATAGATGACTGCATGATGATTATGTCGGATAAGCACATACGCCACCTGCCTGTTATGGATGAAGAAAAGCTGATCGGAATAATTTCGATCAACGACGTAGTGAGCGCCATCATCCGCGATCAGAAAACACGTATCGATTCACTGGAAAGTTATATTTCAGGAAGCCCGTATTGATGTATGATGCCTGATAGAGAATGTATGATTTGGGTTGATAACATAGCTCATGCATCCTCTATCAGGCATTAGAAATCATACATGTATAATTTCCTTACCTTTGCGTCCCTCAAACAGCTAGTTATTGTGACGCAAACAGTGGATATAGATCAGCCCCGCGAGGAAGTACGTAAATTATACGGTAATCGCCTTCGATTACGGGTTTGTGGCTTGTACCGCGAAGACGACCGTTTGTTAATGGTCAGACATCGGGGAATAGGACCCACTGATACGTTCTGGTGTCCACCGGGAGGTGGTGCGCAATTCAGTGAAAAAGCTCCTGACGCACTGATTCGGGAATTTCTGGAGGAAACAGGACTGGAAGTCGAAATTGGCGATATGCTGTTCGTTAATGAATTTATGCAGCCTCCCCTGCACGCCATAGAACTGTTTTTTACAGTGAACGTAACGGGGGGCTCGCTTCGGCAGGGACTTGATCCTGAAATGAGTTTGGCTGGACAAATTATTGAGGAAGTTCGACTGATGAGTTTTGAGGAAATTAAGAGCTACCCACCCGAGGAAGTACATGCGCTGTTTCGATACTGTGAGTCGCTCGATGATGTATTTCGCTTAAGAGGATACCTTCGTTGAATAAAACGAAGAGGTAATTGCATGTCTCTTTGTAGATAATCGATATAGATTGCTGACTTTTTAGTAGGTTTACTACGCATTCCGGCGCCCAATCATTAGTTATTCGAATTGTGCAAACCACTGTGACCCTTGCCCCCACCGTAACCATCCGCTCTAACGCGTTCGAGCCTGCGCATACTGAAAAATCGGTTTTGTGTCTGGAAGTAGGACGAGATCGGTTTCGGTTTCTGGTACAGGACCATCGGGGGCGGGTAGTGTATCTTGAGGATTACGCATTCCCATCATTATTGACAAATCAGCCTTTGACGGGAATGTTGCCCAATATATTTCGCGATCATTCCGTATTATCGTCCGGACCCTGGCAAGAGATACGTATTGGGGTCAATTCGGCATCGTTTACGCTGGTGCCTAAATCGCTCTACCGGAAAGAATATGCTAGTAGTTATTTAGCTCTCATGCGCGGTAGTTCGTTACCGGCTCATGAATTTGCCCAGGCGTATGGACATGAAGAAGAGGCATTTCTGTCGGTTTTCAACCTGGAACATCCACTAGCCGACTATTTTTCGGAAGTGTACCCGCTTCAGCCTTTAACCTACGTCCATCAGATTAGTGCCCTGATTCAGGCAACTGCCGATGTAGACCGACACGTATTAACGTCTGACAGTCTTTATTTATATTTTGAAGATGAACTCGTAACGGCCATTCATCGGAAGGGGCACCGATTACACTATTGTAATCGCTTTGGGTATAAAAACGTCCAGGATTTAGCGTATTACATGCTTTATGTGCTGGATGAGCAGAGCCTGAATCCGAAGGATATTGCGGTTTCGCTGTATGGCGAAATTACCCCTTTTGCCGATGCATACACAGAGTTAAGCCGCTTTCTGCCACATCTTTCGTTTGGACAAGCGCCTTCCGGCTTGAGTCGTTCCGCCGAATTCAACGATTTGCCTAGCCATCGATATTTAAGTTTATACGGGTTAGGTTTGATGAGCGAGTAAGTGAAAACTTGGAGCATTTATTCGCTCTTTCTCTATTTATGAAAAGAATTGCTCTATTTCCTGGTTCGTTCGATCCGTTCACCAAAGGTCACGAGGATATCGTACTACGTGGTTTGCGGCTGTTTGATGAAGTTGTGATTGGTATTGGACGTAACGCCCGTAAAGAGCGTTACTTCTCGCTGGAGCAAATGACTCAACTGATCGAGGAGGCTTTTCAGCAATACCCGGAGGTACGGGTTATTAATTACGATGACTTAACCGCCGATGTAGCCCGGACGATCGGTGCAAAGTTTTTGCTACGTGGATTGCGGAACACGACAGATTTCGAGTATGAAAACGGTATCTCGCAAGTGAACCGATATATCTATGAAGAAGTCGAAACGGTTTTTCTGATTACTTCACCCCATCTCGCTCCGATCAGCTCGAGCATTATCAGGGATTTACACCGTTACGGGCAGAAAGTTGATCCGTTTCTGCCGTATCAGTTGGAGAAAGTAATTAATCAATAGCTGAGATTTACTACGTCCTGCGTAGTGATTCGTTGACTGAATCAACTACGTAGCGAATTGAGCTAAAGGAGTTTGTGAGCGCCAGCTGGGTTTCCCGCTGATCGAGCCAAGCGAGTTTTTCAATATCCTCATCGAATTGTGGAGTCATTCGGCTATCATCCAGCACACCCATCCGATACCACTTGGTACGTTTTAAAATTCGGTTTCCGTTGAGGTTATACGTATGCCAGGTCGTACAGATACGCTCACCGACCGATACACGAACACCGGTTTCTTCCTGCACTTCGCGAGCTGCCCCCTGTCTTGATGATTCCCCATCATCCAACTTACCTTTGGGTAAGTCCCAGACTCCCCGTCGGAACATAAGCAGCATCTTATTGTCTTTAAAGACCACCCCACCAGCGGCTTTTATCACTTTGAACGGCTTTTTGATAGCCGCTTCGCAGTCTTCTTTATTCTGGCAACCCAGCGTAATGGACAGCAACTGGCTAACATTGGCTTTCTGTAGCAGCGTTAGCAATCGACTAACTGTAGCAGGGTTTGAGTTCAGTATCAGCAGATGACCATGCAGGAAATCCTGTTTTAAAGATTCCAGTCGGGCATCCACAATTTGGTCGTAATCAGTAAACGTTTGACCTGTACGCTTGGTAAGTTGTGCAGCCGCTTTGGGGCCAATCAGCCGGATTGGGCAATCGTTGATGAAAACAATCATTAGAAATAGCAGTTCGAACGGCAAAAGTAGCAAAACCAGCGCTCTATCGCATAGTTGAACGTGTTGCAAACAAATTCAGTTTCTATATTTTTGCAACAGGCCAATCAACTTCCTTTGTGGAACTTCTCATAATATTATTACTGACAATTCTGAATGGTGTGTTCTCAATGTCAGAAATTGCCCTAGTCTCTTCGCGTAGATCCAGGTTAGAAACAGCTGCCAAAAACGGAGATCGTCGGGCGCAGGTAGCCCTGGATCTATCAAATTCGCCAAACCGGTTTTTGTCTACCGTACAAATTGGTATTACGTTAATTGGAATCCTGCTGGGTATTTTTTCGGGCGATAAGTTAACCGACGACGTTCAGGCGTTTGTTGCCCAGATTGAATTCTTACGTCCGTATGCGCATTCAGTAGCTGTTGTTCTAGTGCTCTTGATATTAACATACCTCTCACTGGTTTTTGGCGAACTGGTGCCGAAGCGTATCGGTCTGTCGAACCCTGAAGGTATCGCTAAAACGGTGGCCGGGCCTATGATCCTGCTATCTAAACTCACGTCGCCATTCATTACGTTACTTACGCTCTCGAGCGATTTGTTGCTTAAAATTCTGAATATCAAGCCAAACGAGAGCGCTGTTACGGAAGAGGAGATCAAAAGCCTCATCCAGGAAGGAACGTCGGGGGGAGCTATCGAAGAAATTGAGCAGGAAATTGTTCAGAACGTATTTCAGCTTGGCGACCGTAAAATAACCTCACTGATGACGAACCGGCAGGAAATCGTTTATCTTGATCTGGAAGATGATCTTGCCGAGAACAAAGCGAAAATTCTGGAATACAAACAGTCCGTCTACCCGCTTTGTAATGGTGGTGTTGATGAAGTAGTGGGTCTCATTTACTCGAAAGATTTCCTGGGGAAAGACCTTGACACGGAACTGCTTCACCTGAACGATATCAAGCGCGACGCCCTGTTTGTGCCAGAAAACAACCGTGCTTATCAACTGCTGGAACGTTTTCGGGAGAGAAGACAATACGTTGGTGTTATCGTCGATGAGTACGGGGGCGTTTTGGGGGTCATTACGTTAAATGATATTTTAGATGTACTGGTCGGTGATATCAATGACGATGCGTATTCTGATTATGAAATTCGTGAGCGCGAGGATGGTACGTACTTGATCGACGCTCAACTGCCCTTTGAAGATTTTCTGTCTTATTTCAATATGACAATCAGCGCGCAGACCCGTCGTGAGCTGACCGGATTTGATACGTTGGGCGGCTTTGCCCTTCACATCCTGAAAGATATTCCCAAAACTGGTGAAACGTTCATTTGGCACGGTTACCAGTTCGAGATTGTAGACATGGACAAAAGCCGGATCGATAAAATCCTGGTGAAGAAGTTAGGCGAAGAATAAATTGCCTATACAAACAGCTACCCCAATTTGCTGGTTATAGACGATAAGCAACCTTATCGATAGCTATGCAGTATTTCATGCCCGATTCCAGCGATTTATCAGGCGGCACGTCTAGTGACGTACCAACCGGAATGGAAAACGACCCTCGTGCCGATGAAGAAGTGATTAATCAGCAGGCTGGCGAACAGTATCCACAACCCGCCGACTCAGCGGATAACCTGAAACAACCGGAAGTAGATCAGCTTTCATCACATAAACTGGCCGATTCTATTGCCTATGCAATCGATGGCAGTGGCTCTGGCCTGACGAACGACAAGCCCAACGCATCAGGTCACAAAACCATTACAGAAGGTACCACCGGTGCAGGACTGGAGGATGAGGAGGAGAATCTGCGAACGTAGCGGCAACCGCCTAAACAACCTCTTTGTATTGCATTCGGTACAGATTGGCGTAAAAACCTTCGCGCTGAAGCAATTCCTCATGATTGCCCTGCTCCATGATACGTCCTTTGTCAACGACGATGATGTTGTCTGCTTTCTGAATCGTGCTGAGTCGGTGAGCAATCACGATAGCAGTACGTCCTTTCATCAGCTTGCCTATGGCGTTCTGAATCATTTCTTCAGTCTCTGTATCAACTGACGACGTCGCTTCATCCAGCACAATAATTTTGGGGTCCTGAACCATGGCCCGTACAAACGAAATCAATTGCCGTTGCCCGACAGAAAGCGTAGAGCCGCGTTCCATGACGTTGTATTCGTATCCGCCTGGCAGTCGTTCGATAAACTCGTGAACGCCAACAAGTTTTGCTGCTTCGACAATTTTTTCGCGAGTGATGGTTTTGTCGCCCAGCGTAATGTTATTTTCGATGGTATCGGAGAACAGAAAAACATCCTGCAGCACAACGCCAATGTTACGTCTGAGATAGCCGAGTTCGTAGTCGTGAACATCAACCTTATCAACATTAATCTCACCTTTATTGATGTCGTAGAAGCGACTCAGCAAGTTGATAATCGAGGATTTTCCGGCGCCTGTTGCCCCTACAAAGGCAACCGTTTCGCCGGGTTTAACGTGGAAGGAAATATCACGTAGTACCCAGTCTTCATTATTGTACGCAAACCAAACGTTCTTGAACTCGACCTCTCCCCGGATTAAGTCTGGTGCGAGGCTGCCGTTATTGACGGTAAACTCGTCGCTGTCCAGCAGTTTCAGAATACGGTCGGTGCTGACAATACCCATCTGCAGCGTATTGAACCGGTCGGCCAGCATCCGGATCGGGCGAAAAAACAGATTAATAAACATCACGAAGGCCGTAATTGTCCCGAACGTAACATCTGAATTAATAATCTGCTTAGCACCGTACCAAACGACCAGCCCAACCGCCACGGCTGAAATAATATCGGCAACAGGATAATAAACGGAGTAGTACCAGATTGATCGAATGTTGGCGTCGCGGTGCTCAGTATTGATAGCGCGGAATTTCTCGGCTTCGATTTTTTCGCTGCCGAAAATCTGGACAATGTTCATGCCTGTGATGTGTTCCTGCACAAATGAGTTCAGGTTCGCAACGGCGGTGCGTACTTCATTGAACGATTTTTTGATCTTCTCTTTGAACACATACGTACTGAACAGCATCAGTGGAATGGTTGATAAACTGATAGCCGCCAGTCGCCAGTCGGTATAGAACATGACGCCGATAATCAGCACCAATTGCAAAATATCTCCCGCAATAGCCGCCATCCCTTCACTGAATACGTCGGCAAGGGTTTCAACGTCAGAGATCGAACGCGTAACCAACCGACCAATCGGCGTATTATCGAAAAACTTGAGACGCAGATGCAAAATTTTCCGGTACAACTGCACCCGAATGTCGCGGATAACGTACTGACCCAGCCAGCCCGACAGATACGTATTGGAAAACTGAACGATTGCCTGTGCTACCAATACACCAATCATGATGATCAGCATGAGCGTCAGACGCTGATAATCGCCCAATGAAATAACATTATCGATCGTATAGCGAATCAATAAGGGTGTCAGGGGAGCCAGACAGGCCGATAGCATTATAACACCAATCAGCAGATAGAAGCGCCCCTGATACGGTTTAATAAAGGAATATAGACGTCGGAGGATGGCCCAGTCAAAAATTTGCCCGGACTTCTGTTCTTCGTTCACAGGAAAAAGAAATGGCGATTTTAGGGAAGTAACAGCATTTTCAAATCGAACGTTTCAGCCAGATTGTGATTTGCCAATTCCTGTTGAAATCAGTAAAAATCAGTCATCGGCGCTTTGTTTGAACATACCTGCGTAACAAAACCATGCAACGACGCACATTTACCCGGCTTGTCACCGCATTGCCCATTAGCTGGAACGGTATTGTAAAAGAAGGCACGACCTCCTCAGAAGCAATTCCTGCGAACGGAGCGGCTTCCGACGATCGGTCGTATTGGCTGCAAACCTTACTTAAAGTGGCCAATCCAGTCCTGACTGCGCTGGCACAGCAGCGCCTGAAAGCCACAATGCCTGTAGAATCGGCTCCCGGACAGCAGGAAAGCCGAAATGCAGTTTCCCATCTTGAAGCGCTCGGTAGGACTATGGCGGGGCTGGCCCCCTGGCTTGAGTTAGGGGCTGATGATTCGCCGGAAGGACGTTTGCGTCAGCGTTATCTTGACCTTGCCCGACAGGCTATTGCCAATGGTGTGAATCCGCAATCGCCCGATTATTTGAATTTTACAAAAGGGGGGCAGCCATTGGTCGACGCTGCTTTTCTGGCGCATGGGCTGGTACGCTCGCCCAAATTATGGAATGCGCTACGTCCTGATGAGCAAAGTAACGTAGTGAAAGCGTTGCAGGCGAGTCGGATTATTAAACCAGGCTACAGCAACTGGTTATTATTCACGGCGATGGTAGAAGCGGCCTTGCTGAAATACACCGGTTCGGGCGATGAAGTGCGCATGGATTATGCCATCCGGCAACATCAGGCTTGGTATAAAGGTGATGGCGCTTACGGCGACGGGCCAGATTTCCATTGGGATTATTACAACAGTTTTGTTATTCAGCCGATGCTGCTGGACGTAGTGCAGGTACTGGTTGAAGCCAAAAAAGCCGATAAAGCTATGTACGATACGTTGCTGGCTCGTGCGCAGCGGTACGCCATGATTCAGGAGCGCCTGATTGCGCCCGATGGGTCGTTCGCGGCATTCGGGAGGTCCTTAGCGTATCGCTGCGGAGCGTTTCAATTACTGGCGCAAATTGCCTTGCAGAAAAATTTACCAACAGAGTTATCGCCCGCGCAGGTGCGGTCGGCACTTACAGCCGCGATTCACAGGACGATGGACGCCCTCAATACGTTCGACGCAAAAGGCTGGCTGCAAATCGGTTTGTGTGGGCATCAGCCCGCTATCGGCGAAACGTACATTTCAACGGGAAGCCTGTACTTGTGTTCCTTGGCATTTCTGCCATTGGGTCTACCGGCATCGGACCCGTTCTGGACATCGCCAGCGGCTGACTGGACAGCCAAAAAAATATGGTCGGGACAGGACGTAAAAACGGATCATGCCATCAAAGGATAAAATTTGCGTGGTGAGAAGTTAACGTAGCAGATTTAGCGTAACTTTAAGTAAAGGCATCCCGTTTATCTTTTACAAATGCTTCAGTTATGAAAAAGCTCGCGTTATTTTTATTAATCGCTTTAAGCGGCTGCTCGCCTAATCGGGCTACGCTGACTGTTCAGCCCAATCGGATTTTGTACAGCAGCAGCGATATGAATGAAACCAGTACCGCTGATTCGATTGCTCAGATCAAACCTGGCAATTTTGTGTTTGCCAAGAATCTGAGACTTCGTCTACAAAATGGTGAACGCAAAACAATTGCCAAAAAGGCAATCTGGGGGTATTCGGATGAAAAAGGAAAGGTGTGGCGTCGTTTCAGAAATTCCTATTATCAGATTATGGAGGTCAGCGACGTAGTGGAATATGAAAAAATTGAACCTCGAAATGTAGGTCCTGGTATGGTTATCTACGAACCGGTAAAAATGTATAGTAAAACCTTGGATAGTAAGATTGTTGGTAGCCGCAGAAGAGCCTTACGTAGCGACGACGCAGCAAAAACACAATAAAAAAGAGGAGCTAATCAGCTCCTCTTTTTTATGATACCGTTCCGCCATTCCAGACGGATTCGCCCGGCGTTATGAGCGACAATTTTCCGTCTCGGTCTTCGGCCATCAGAATCATTCCCTGCGACTCCAGACCCATCATCTTGCGCGGTGCCAGATTCGCCAGAAACGTAACCTGCTTACCAATGACTTCTTCGGGAGTGAAATGCTTGGCAATACCGCTTAGAATCTGCCGACCGCCGAGTCCGTCATCTACTTTTAGTTTCAGTAGCTTGTCACTCTTCGGAACGCGTTCCGCTTCTGTAATCGTGCCGATACGTATGTCCATTTTGGCGAAGTCGTCGTACGTAATTTCCGAACGGATTTCGGGTACGGCTTTGGTTTCTAATTCATTCATGCGTTTGGCATTCAGTAACTTCTGAATCTGTTTATTGATTTCTTCGTCTTCAATTTTGGCGAAAAGTAAATCGCCTGGGCCGGCAGGTGCCTGACCTAATGCATGCCCTTCAACCAGCAAATCGGCACGCCCCGCGTTCGTCCAGTTGAAGTGTTCCGTAATATTCAGTTGAGCCCGCAACTTACCCGTTGTAAAAGGCAAAAACGGTTCGCAGACGATGCTCAGATTCGCCGTGATTTGCAGGGCAATATTCAGAATGGTATGCGCTCGATGCGGATCAGTTTTTATAGCTTTCCAGGGTTCAGTTTCGGCCAGATATTTGTTGCCCAGGCGGGCCAGATCCATAAGATACCCCAACGCTTCCCGGAAACGATACGTAGCAATCGATTGTCCAATACGATCCGGAAACTGTGCCAGTTCATCAAGCACCTGCTGATCGTAGGCAGTTAGCTCGCCAAGAAGGGGTACGTGTCCGTCGGCCATTTTGTGCGTCAGCACAACCGCCCGGTTCACGAAATTACCTAGAATCCCAACCAGTTCGGAGTTGTTACGTGCCTGAAAATCCTTCCACGTAAATTCACTGTCTTTCGTTTCGGGCGCGTTGGCTGCCAGCACGTAACGTAGTACGTCCTGCTTTCCCGGCAATTCGTCGAGGTATTCGTGCAGCCATACCGCCCAGTTACGCGACGTACTGATCTTATCGCCTTCAAGATTCATAAACTCGTTGGCAGGTACGTTATCGGCCAGAATATAACTGCCTTCGGCCATCAGCATCGCCGGGAAGATGATGCAGTGGAAAACAATGTTGTCCTTACCGATAAAATGGACCAGTTTGGTGTCTTTGTCGCGCCAGTACAATTCCCAGTCACGGCCCTGTTGCTCGGCCCACTCTTTCGTCATCGAGATATAACCGATGGGCGCATCGAACCACACATAAAGTACTTTCCCTTCGGCGTCTGCCAAAGGCACTTTAATTCCCCAATCCAGATCGCGCGTCATGGCGCGGGGACGTAGCCCTTCCTTCAGCCACGACTGGCATTGACCGAATACGTTGGTTTTCCATTCAGTATGACTATTGACGTATTCTTCGATTCTGGGCTGCATCCGATCCAGCGGCAGAAACCAGTTTTTGGTCGAACGCAAAACCGGTTTGGAGCCAGACAGCATGGAGTGGGGTTCA
Source organism: Spirosoma sp. (assembly GCF_048594605.1). Classification (GTDB taxonomy): domain Bacteria; phylum Bacteroidota; class Bacteroidia; order Cytophagales; family Spirosomataceae; genus Spirosoma. The sequence goes on along the minus strand of NZ_JBMDWV010000330.1, from coordinate 8,665 downwards.
ATCAGTTCGGTTGGGCTAAGTGCCGTACCACAGCGTTCGCACTGATCGCCGTAGGCATTCGGATTGCCGCAAACCGGACACGTACCGACAATGTAGCGGTCGGCCAGGAACTGCCCAGCCACTTCATCGTAATACTGCTCGGTCACTTCCTCATCGAAATCTCCGTTGTCGTACAGTTTCGTAAAAAACTCCTGCGACGTTTCGTGATGAATCTGGTTCGAGGTGCGCGAATAAATATCGAACGAAATACCAAAGTCTTGGAACGCCTGTTTGATCTGAACGTAGTATTTATCAACGACTTCCTTGGGGGTAATGCCTTCTTTTTTGGCTTTGATCGTAATAGGAACGCCGTGTTCATCAGTGCCGCTGATAAAAGCGACATCTTTACCCGTTGAGCGCAGGTAGCGTACATAAATATCGGCGGGCAGGTAACAGCCAGCAATGTGGCCGATGTGAATCGGGCCGTTGGCGTAGATCAGGGCCGCCGTAACGGTATAGCGTTGTGGGTTTTCGAGAGACATAATCCAGTAATTGGAGCGCAAAATTAGCAATTCAGGCCCGAACGTTGTTATGTTTACGTAAAGAGTACAGGTATGCTGCTATGGAGAACAACACCTCGAACACGAATAATTTCCTCAACTGGGTCGAAATCAAAAACTTCAATTGACATCATCACTACGTAATCCTGTTTTTATCACCGGCGCAACGGGTTTTATCGGTTCGCACATTGCCCGGAAATACCTCGCCGATGGACATTCTGTTTCAGTTCTGCATAGGCCTCAGAGCGGTTTCGGAATGCTCGCCGACGTAGCGGAACAGATCGCGTGGTACGAAGGCGACGTATTAGATATCCCTTCACTTGAATCAGCTATACAAGTCGGACGCGATCCCGGTAGTTTAGACGTTATTCATGCCGCAGCGATTGTGTCCTTTGTCCCGAAAGACCGCGATCAGATGGACCTTATTAACGTAGAGGGCACAGCTAACGTAGTGAATGTGTGTCTGAAAGCAGGAGTACGCAAACTCGGTTATGTAAGTTCAGTAGCTGCCATTGGACGGCCCGTAGCGAAAGGAGGAAACGCTGATGAGCCCGTACGTATCGACGAAAGCCAGAAGTGGGAAGAATCGCCGAATAACTCGGCTTATGCCAAAAGTAAATACCGGGCAGAGCTGGAAGTGTGGCGGGGCGTAGCTGAAGGGCTTAACGCTGTAATGGTAAATCCATCCATTGTAGTCGGGGCAGGCGACTGGAATCGCAGCAGTTTGCGACTGATTAAATACGTATATGATGAGCGCCCTTTTTATCCGGCCGGTTTAGTAAATTATGTAGATGTGCTCGATGTAACGGATGCGCTGGTCCGGCTGATGGAATCGGACGTAACGGCCGAACGGTTCATCCTGAACGGGGGCACCATTCCCTACCGTTCTTTGTTAGAACAAATAGCAGTCGTATTGAAAAAGCGTCCGCCAACCATGCGTATACCACCTGCCTTAGCCCGGTTACTTTGGCCTGCAGAGGCATTACGAGCCTGGTTGATGAACAAAGCCCCGCTCATTACCCGCGAAACGGCCCGTTCGGCAAGTTCGCTTTATGCATACAATGGACACAAAATAGAGCAGTTGCTTGATTTTCAATACCGACCGCTAAGCGATACGTTAAAGCGTGTGGCAAACGCCTTTAAAGACCGTCCTGACGGATTGTAAATTTTTAAGATTGAGGTTGGAGTTTCGCTTTTTTGGGTTTATATTTCAATGCCAAAGGATAAATCGCGCCATTGGCGCGGCCCCTATCCGCCAAACAATTTTCAGGCAAAAGTATGGAGCAAGAGTTCGAAGAACGAGAAGGCGATATTAAAGAATCTATCCGGCGTTTCGAGCAGATGCTGGACCAGCAGCAAAGCCAGTTTTTCGATCTGGATGTTTATGAGCAGATGGTTGAGCACTACCTCAATCTGGGCGATTTAGACAAGGCGCTGAAAGCCGCCGAATCCGGTCTGGAGAACTTCCCTTATGCGTTGGAGTTGATGCTTGACAGAGCCCAGATTCTGGCTAATTTCCAACGGTTCGATGAATCGCTGGAGTTACTGGAACGGGCTTCGTTGTTTAATCCGGGCGACCTCGACGTACCGTTTATGCAGGGCTCGGTTCTGAATATGGCGGGTCGGTATGAGGAGTCGGTTCAGGTGCTGGAAGAACTGCTGGATCGAGCCGAAGATAAAGATGATATTCTATTCCAGTTAGGGCAAAGTTATCAGAATTGGGGCAAGTACGATGAAGCGATTACGCAATATAAAAAGTCGATTGCGCTGAATATCAACAACGAAAATGCACTGTATGAACTGGCCTTCTGCCTGGACGTAACGGGTGAGCTGGAAAACAGTCTGGCGTATTATCAGCAACTGATTGACGCTGATCCGTACTCTTATAATGCCTGGTATAATATCGGGATCGCTTATAGTAAGCTGGCCCGGTATGAAGAAGCCGCTGAAGCCTATGATTATGCCGTGATTATTAAAGAAGATTTTTCTTCTGCGCATTTTAATCTGGGCAATACGTACATGAATCTGGGCCTATTCGAGAAAGCCGAAGTCTGCTATCGTCAGACATTGAAGTATGAGGAAGCCACGGCCGATACGTACTGTCATCTCGGCGCCAGTCTGGAAAAACAGGATAAATTACCCGACGCTATCAAGGAATATCGGGAGGCTCTGAAGCTCGATGCCATGTGGGATGAGGCCTGGTACGGAATCGGCGTTTGCCTCAGCGAATCCGGTAAGTGGTACGAAGCGCTGCCCTTTTTGCAGAAAGCCGTTAAGTTGAACGATCAGAATGGCGAATACTATCTGGCTGTTGCTGAAACGGAATATAAAATTGGTAACGTACTGTCGAGCGTTGAAGCGTTTGAAAAGGCCGCCGAAGTGGATGCCGAAAACCCTGATGTTTACCTGACGTGGTCGCTGGTGCCATTCGATCAGGGCGATTTTCTGCGGGCAAACGATATTATTCAGTCTGGAATAAATGACATGCCGAGCGAAGCTGATCTGTACTATCGCTCAGCGATCTACCTGATCCATGCAGGGCATTATCGGGAAGCGCTAATTCAACTGGAAGCGGCTCTGGCACTCGACTATGATGCTCATGTTCAACTGTTTGAGTTCTTTCCTGAACTGGAAAAACAAAAAGCGCTGTACAAGATTATTCAGCAGTATAAAAAAGAAGACTAACCTGGTTTCATTCCAAAAAAAGAAGGCCCGCTTTTAAAGCGGGCCTTCTTTTTTAATTAGTCATTCAACCGCGCTACGGCCTTCACAATTTCATTCTGATTCAGATAAGCATCGGGCGCCGGCTTACCCGACTGCTCCCGAAACGTATAAAACCATTTATTGAATTTCTGTAAAGAAGTAAACTTACGCATCTCTCCATCGTCGGTAAGTACGTAAACTTTTCGGCCTATCCGCCCCCGATCTTCATCCACCAGAATGCACTGGTCCAGAATCATGGTTGTTCCCTCAGTGAGTTGCCTGTAAAGCCGATTCCCCAACCGCGTGAAAACCGTAGAATCGGTTCGGTCAGAAACCAGCGTATCGGAGCCTGCCAGGACCAATCGTTTAATCATCGAGAGACCGATTTTTTGTCGGGTTGCCTGGCTGCTGGCACGATATGTAAAAAGCTTTCGTCCATTAAACTGAAATCGACCTTTCAATAAACTCCCGTCAGCTAACAGGGCCGTACCATCGTGGTATTTATACGCAATCGTCGATTGATCGACAGGGAGAATAATAACAGTCTGATTGGTAGGATTGACACGTTGCGAGTAGGCAAACGTTGCAGCACAAACCAGAATTGAAGTAAGAATTGAGATACGTTTCATCGTTGTAAAGTTTTACATAGCCGTTGACTCTAGCAGTAAGGTACTATAATTAAACGAATTTTTGAAATGGTATTTTATTTTTATAGAATAAGATTATTGCTTGCAGATCTTCCAGGTTAATCTTCTGGACCGGAGTCCGGTCTTGCTTTAGAATTTCGGCCGTTTTCCAGATAAACGTAAAGATGCAAAGCGTGATTGAAGCGAAATAAACGAACCTGATCTGACTCTGTTCGCTGGACTGTAAACTGATTCAGATAGCCTAACTCAATTCGTACGTGCTTCTGAATTTTGCGGCCGAGTGCTACGTAGGTGCGGTTCTGATCGAAGCGGGCTCCGGAAGCCGATAAAACGACCATCGGTTCAATACTCAAGTGGGAGTACCATCGGTCATCGTCCTGATTTCGCTTGAAAACTGGGTTGATCCAGCGCGCCATTGCCCGGAACCGGACATTAAAACGATCGGCCAACACTTGCTGCGACTCGCCATCCGATAAAAAAACGTAGGCGTTGGCCAGCGTATCGGTCAGCGAGGCCCAGCGAAGTTCAGACCGGAAGCGCTGGATAAATTCACCATCGCCAAGCGGTTTGGTAAGCTGGACCTGGGGAATGACCCGTAATTCCTGAAAAAAGGTTGTTGGTTGATATTCACTAACGCGTCCCCAGTTCCACCATAAACCAATCGGGGAGAGAGACAAACGTACCGGCTCAGAAAGCTGGTAGCTGATCCAGGGACGAAAAACCTGTAGCAATGGATGGCGAAATGCATTCAGATCCCGGCTGTTGTCGTCGGCCTGCCGCCGATACTGGTGATCAAGTTGAAGACTCCAGCGCCCACTCAGTTTGTAAACTAAATTAACCTCCGACCAGAAAACGTTTCGGTTCAGAACTTTGTCCTGATACGTCTGCGCTTCGGCGGGTAAAGAAATAATGAGAAACAGGAATAAAAGTCGATTCACGATTGGTGATGAAGAATAGCACGAATCGCTAACTGATAGAAATCAATCAATGTTTAATCTCTTTTTAATCTCTACCCTGATCAGATACCGTTATCAACTTACTTGGAGGTAAGGCGTCCTTCTGATTTTTGATCGGTCAATTTCTGTTTAAGATCGAAGGTTTGGGCCGCAAAAACAATCAGGATATTATTGTCGTCAAATGCTCGTTTAACAGCGATAATCGCTTCGCTCAAAGCAGTCTGAGGGTTTGTTACAGCCGGATTAATCCAAAACCAGATAACGAATTGAATATTGGCATCCGCAAAATTTCGGTAATGCAGATCAACGGGCATGTTACGTAATACGAACGGTAATTGCGAAATAGCTGATTTAGCAACCCGCTGCGCCATTGTCAGGTCGTCGAGATACGATATGCCGGCCGTTACTTCGATACGTCGCTGACCAATGCGGGAAAAATTTTTGATTGGCTTCTGGAAAACGTCCTTGCTTGGAATCTCAACGGTTTGCCCTTGGCCGTTATCAATAACAATAGATCGTAGCTTGATATCCAGTACTTTACCCGTATAACCATTAGTTTCTACCACGTCGCCTACCTGAATTGGACGGGCTAGGGCAATCATAGTTCCCGAAATAAAGTTGGCTGTTAAGTCCTGAAAGGCAAAACCAACGGCCAAGGCAATGACGCCTGCGCCAGCAAGAAGAGAGGTTACGGTTTTGTCCAGGCCTAATACGCCCAACGCAATGAACAGACCGACCGCTACAACAATGACTCTGACAACTGCTCCTGATAAGTTAATAAGTGATACGTTGCTGCTGATCCGCTCCAGTCCACGTACTATCCACCGGCTAATCCAGCGCGATAAAAACGTGAAGATGACCAGTACTAGAATAGCCACCGCTACTTTTGGCAAATACCGGATTGCGGCATGAATCCAACGGGTTAGTTCGCTATAAATAAGTCCGGTAGCCTGAGAAAAATCCATATGCGTGATCAAATGATGGTAAGGTGAGAACGACGGAGGAAGGAAGAGCGTTTCATCATTGATTGGATTCGCCGTACCTTTGTGGAGATACAAACCTGACTAGTGATGACACCGTCTGCTGCTATATATCTGGATAATGCTGCTACAACTCGATTAGATCCTGAAGTTTTAGAGGCTATGCTTCCGCTCATGACCGAGCAGTTCGGGAATCCTTCGTCTATCCATAGTCATGGGCGGATGGTACGTACCGCCATCGAAAAAGCGCGCAAAACGGTAGCTTCGCTGCTCAATACGTCACCCGCTGAAATTTTCTTTACGTCGGGAGGGACGGAAGCCGACAATACGGCCATTCGCAGTAGCATTGAAACCTACGGCTTGACTCACGCCGTTACGTCGCCGTTAGAACATCACGCTGTTCTGCATACGCTTCAGCATCTCGAAAAACAAGGTATTATACGCCTGAGTCTGGTAGATATTGATGAGAAAGGCCACATTGACCTGGCGAATCTGGAAGAGCTGTTACGTCAGTCGCCCCGTTCGCTGGTGTCATTGATGCACGGCAATAACGAGATTGGCAATTTGCTGAATCTGAATCGGGTAGGGGAGATATGCCGGGCGTATGATGCTATTTTTCACTCCGATACGGTACAGACGATGGGGCATTTTCGGCACAATCTGCAACAACTGCCCGTTGATTTTATAGTAGGTGCCGGACATAAATTTCACGGACCCAAAGGTGTAGGTTTCCTGTACGTCAATGCCGATCAGGTAAAAATTCATCCATTTCTACACGGAGGTGCCCAGGAGCGAAACATGCGTGGTGGCACCGAAAATGTGTACGGTATTGTTGGGCTAGCCAAAGCTCTGGAAATTGCCTATCGCGATATGGATGCGCACAGGCAACACATTACATCGCTTAAGCAACGGATGATTCAACGGCTACGCGAGAAAATGCCTGACTGCGCCGGCGGACCGGTTACGTTCAATGGCGATTCGGCCGATATTGACAACAGTTTATACACGGTCCTGAACGTCAGTCTGCCACCATCAGATCTGAGCGACATGTTACTTTTCAGTCTGGATATTGCCCGCATTTCAGCTTCAGGAGGTTCTGCCTGTTCAAGTGGTTCAAACGTTGGCTCCCACGTATTGGCTGCTTTGCCAAATATTGACCCTGACCGGGGTTATGTCCGGTTCTCCTTTGGAAAATACAATACCGCCGAAGAGATAGACTACGCTATTGATACGTTAGTCGGGTTATACCAAAAGGAATTGGTGAAGTAAGCGTTTTTCCTCAGGATCCAGCTATATACTTAGCTTTGAATTCGTTGCGGGCCCGCATGAGCCTCATTTTGACCGCCGGAACTGAGGTTTTGGCCGTAACGGCTATTTCTTCCAGGCTTTTGTTTTCCTCATATTTTTGTCGGAACAGGTCTATAGTTTGCTGGGATAACCTATTCCAGGTTTTAGTAAACAGGTGAACTTCATAGGTTGTGTCAGAAAAATCGTCGGCCAGGGTATGGGCCATATCGCCTGATATCTCCGTAAAATGAAACCTGCTCGCCTTTCTCAACTGGTCAAGGCAATAGTTATGGGCAATCGAATAAAGCCAGGTTGAAAAACAGGATTTATGTTGAAAGTTCGGTAATTTATTAAACACCTTTATGAATATATCGTGGGTGTAGTCTTCCGCAATTGCTGGGTTTTTTGTCATAGAAAGACATTTATAATAGACTTTATCACGATACCGTCTGTAGAGTATGTCCAGGCAATTGTTTGGCTCTCCAGCTAAGTAGGAACGTATTAAATTTATTTCTAACATATGATAATTTGTATTTGGAGTGTAGATAGCAAAAGAGCTATTTGTTCATTGCTTTTAGGATAAGCAAGGCTTTTTTTCAAAACAGGAAGTAATGCAGAAGTATTCTTACAGACAGTATCCTGGCAATGGGATGTGAAAGTTGATTTTTCTCTGCCGTTTCAGGGGCCGCAGGGCCGCGCCAGAAAAAATGACACATCAACCTATGAACCGGAGACAGGCATTTTTCTGATGCGGAGATGCCAGAACGTAGGAATATAAGAGGTTTGGTAGTTTAGAACTAGAATTACGTACTTAGTTTAACCAATGCCCGGCCAACTTGAGGGTTAGCTAGCTGGTAATATACATCCTGCCTGATCCGTACGGTTTTGATAAACTGACTGCTTTTGAGTTTGTCTAAATGGTAGTATAATGACGAGGCACCGAAAGAGCATTTGCGTAATAGCTGCGTTGAGTTAAGTAACCCTTCGGCATGGAGAATCAACAGGATTTCAATACGTACTGGATGAGCAAGACATTCGATTAATCCTGAAGCCACCCGGTAGGAGTCGGCGTTAAATCTGATAGTTGACATGAATGATTGTGGTTGATTAGGGAATTGCCAGTTAATGTCTGGCTGATAAAAGCGAGAAGCTAAGTTCTGAGCAGAATGTGCAAGGCTTCTTTGAGAACGCGTTTTTCTTCTTCCAGCCGCTGTATTTTTCGCTGTAATTCATCCTCCGTCTCCTGCCAGTTGGTCGGGGGCATAGTGGTCTTTACATTGTGAGCCTGAATTCCATTCAGCTGCTGCCAGCGTTTCAGCGTTAGGGGCGAAATACCAAACTGCTTTGCTACCTTTCGGACGCTCTTTCCAGTACGTAACTCACTTAACACCTTTTCTCTAAATTCGGCATTGTAGCGGATTGCTTTATGTTTCATAGGCATAATAGGGGATCGAACTTACCTTGAAGCGATCAGCCTGTTATTACGTTTCTCCGCTAACGTTAGCGGAGAAACGTAATAACGGATGCTTATTGCTGGAAGAAGTCGATCTTAT
>NZ_JBMDWV010000033.1:0-4655 GCF_048594605.1 Spirosoma sp. | reverse complement strand
TAAGTATAATTGCTTTTTTCATAATAAAAATTTTGTGGAAGCTGACTAGGAGAACCGCCTTATTCTGAAGCAAATTTTGTTTAAAAAATTATTCTGCGCAACAGTTAACCACAAATAATTATGCAATTTTTCACTTTTTCGTCATATTTGTTGGAATTTTACCATTATATCAACCATAAATACCTAAATTCTTAACTTTTTATAGTTTTCAATAAATTTTGCTTAATAACTATTTCACAAAATATTATTTTTTCGTAAAATGTATATTTTCAGAGGGAAATGGCATATTTATGGATATGATCGAACATAAAAAAGCGAAGCCCGACCTGTTTTAGGTCGGGCTTCGCCAAATGAGTCAAAAAAGGATTCTTATGCTACGCTTCGGCGTGCAACCAGGCCTTTTTAGCGAGTAATGTTTCCTCGTCTTCTTCGTGCTCTGGGTCAGGAACGCAGCAGTCAACCGGGCAAACAGCCGCACACTGTGGCTCCTCGTGGAAGCCTACACATTCCGTGCATTTATCGGAAACAATATAATAAAATTCATTGGAAACAGGGTACTGCGGAGCTTTGCCACTCACGACTGTACCGTCGCCGAAATCGACTTCCGTCAATTCGGTTCCCCCTCCCCAAGTCCATTCTACACCACCTTCATATATGGCTGTATTGGGGCATTCGGGTTCGCAGGCACCACAGTTGATGCACTCATCGGTAATCATGATTGCCATGAGCAGGTCTGATTTATATACGCTAAAATTAGATTCTTACAAATTGGACAACAAATATAATTATTTAAAGGTTGGGGACAAACTAAATTTTTATTACTTTAGTTGATGGTGTATTCCATTTGTTTATCCAATTCATGTTACAATCAGAACGCCTGCAAACGTTCGCGGCCTTAGGCAAGTTTCTACGCTCGGCCAACGCACAGTCCGAACTGGCTGAAATTGCTCAGCACGCTTACTACAGAAACAACTGGTTCACGCCAGATAATTCATTCAATGCCTTATATGCTATTGCTGATGAGTTTCTTTCAATAGACAAACTCACCGCCTGGGCAAGTCAATACCCCGCTGAGCCTAAAGAATCACGTACAGTTGGCGTTGTAATGGCGGGCAATATTCCGGCGGTCGGTTTTCATGATCTGCTTTGTGTGCTGGTTAGCGGGCATCGGCTTCTGGCCAAGCTGAGCACACAGGATTTTGTACTTATCCATTATTTAATACAAAAATTAAAGGAGATTAATCCCGCCTTCGATGATAGAATCGAAGAGGCTGAGCGACTCAATGCGGCTGATGCCTATATCGCTACGGGCAGCAACAATACGGCCCGTTATTTTGAACATTACTTTGGCAAAAAACCGAACATCATTCGTAAAAACCGAACATCAGTAGGGTTGTTAATGGGTGAGGAAGATGAAGAAGAATTTCAGAAACTTGGGCACGATATCTCCAATTACTATGGGTTAGGCTGCCGTAACGTATCAACACTACTTGTTCCGGCTGGGCCTAATAGCCGAAACTCCGGAGCGGAGCCTTACGACTTTACGCCTTTACTACGTACCCTGGAGCCAAATGCACAAACGTTTCTGAATAACCATAAGTATCAGAACAATTACGATTACAACAAGTCGGTTTATCTGATCAATGCCGTACCGCATTACGACAATGGATATTTGCTTCTGACTGAAAACGATGGTCTGGTCTCCCCTATTTCGGTTGTTTATTACCAAACCTACCAAACACAGGACGAAGCCCTCAATTGGCTCGAAACGCATGCCAATCGTATTCAGGTAGTAACTTCGGCTCAGGGATGGCTGCCTGGTAGTGTTCCGTTTGGGCAAACTCAGCGCCCTGGGTTAAATGATTATGCCGACGGCGTGGATACAATGGCGTTTTTAACAGCCCTTTAGACGTATCACCATAAATACCGATCACGCTGGTGTCTTTCAGGAATTACTGGAAGAACGCTTTTTTGATACGTAGTACAACTGAACGTACTACTCATTCTTCATAGGTCGGGGGCGGTTTTCTGGTTGAGCCGATGCCCGGTTGTGTTAACTGATAACGAACGCAAAAAGCGCCCTGCCTGTTAATCAGTTAGACCTGTTTCAGATCCATTTTACTAACTAATTTTATTTCCGATATCCGTAACATCGGCCTGGTTATTCATGATTCATCAACTTACGCTCTCACTGACTCCCGAACAGGCTTTTGATGAAGACGCTTTTCGGGCGCAGGTATTGAACCGCCTTTCCCTACCGGATACAGAAGACGTAGTGGTTCGTAAACGACGCCAATCGATTGATGCCCGGAATCGCCAGGTCAACGTACAGGTAGAAGCGGATATATTTGCAGGCGAAGCCCCGTATCCGCTGATCCAATACCAGAAACCTCATATTGACGTCAGTCAGGCCCCACAGGCTATTGTAGTCGGTGCTGGTCCTGCCGGATTATTTGCGGCTCTTCGACTAATTGAATTGGGCATTAAACCGATTGTATTGGAACGGGGCAGCGATGTCCGTACCCGCCGACGGGATTTGGCCGCCATCAATAAAGATCACATCGTTAACCCGGAGTCGAACTATTGTTTTGGCGAAGGCGGGGCTGGTACGTATTCCGATGGTAAGTTATACACACGCTCAACCAAGCGTGGCGATGTCCGGCGGATTTTGGAAATCTTTGTTGCTCACGGTGCTACGGATCAGATCCTGGTTGATGCGCACCCACACATTGGCACCAATAAACTTCCAAACGTAGTAGCCGATCTGAGGGCGAGCATTCTGAAGGCAGGTGGTGAAGTCCGATTCGATACGAAAGTGACCGATCTTCTGCTACGTGGTAGTAAAACCGCTCCAGCCGAAATAGAAGGTGTTGTCCTGGCCAATGGCGAAGCGCTTACGGGGATCGGGGTTATTCTGGCAACAGGGCACTCGGCACGCGACATTTTTTATCTGCTACATAATCGTTACGTTCGGATTGAAGGAAAACCCTTTGCAATGGGCGTACGCATTGAGCATCAGCAGCGTTTGATTGACCAGCTTCAATATCACCGTTCCGATCGGGGCGATTATTTGCCCGCAGCCTCCTACAGTTTGGTCACTCAAACGAGATTTAAGGGGGTAGAACGGGGCGTTTTTTCGTTTTGTATGTGTCCGGGTGGCTTTATTGTTCCAGCGGCAACGGCTCCGGGTGAGTTAGTCGTCAATGGAATGTCGCCCTCGCGCCGGGATTCGCAGTTCGCTAATTCAGGACTGGTTGTTGCTATTGCCGATGAAGATCTTCAACCGTATGCTGGTGAAGGACCGCTGGCAGGGCTTGCTTTACAGCAGGATCTGGAGCAATGGGCCTGTCGAATGGGCAATCTTCAGCATGCCGACAATTCGCAAACGGCCCCTGCACAACGTATTGCCGATTTTGTAGACGGTCGTATATCAAACGAGCTGTTGCCAACATCGTACCAGCCAGGGCTGGCTTCTGTTGACATGTACGACATACTGCCCGACCACATTGCCCAGCCGCTACGTCAGGGATTACGTGATTTTGGCCGGAAAATGCAAGGGTATTTGAGTAACAGCGGGCAACTGATTGGCATCGAAAGTCGAACATCATCGCCGGTACGTATCCCACGCGACCGCATAACGTGTGAGCATGTTCAGGTTCGGCGCTTGTTTCCCTGTGGTGAGGGTGCAGGCTATGCAGGTGGCATCGTTTCGGCAGCTATGGACGGCGAACGCTGCGCCGAAGAATTAGTTAAACTGTATCAGTCACGTCCAGTGTGAGCCTTAGTGCATAAAATTGAATATTATCCGTAAAATTATGATTTAGTACGTTTGCTTATTTCTGTAACCACCTCTGCTCTCCCAAACTAGTCGAATGTTACAAACCTCCTTCCATACGTTTACGGAACACCTGCGCCAGCGATTGCAGAAGCCACTGCCCGGTGAAGTTGCCCATCAGAAGATGGCGTCAGCAGCTCGGTATCGACTGGGCATTAAACCCAATGAACGAACACGACGGAGTGCCGTATTGATCTGCTTTTATCCGTATCAACATTCCATTTTTCTGCCGCTGATTTTACGGCCTCAGTACGATGGTGTTCATGCAGGGCAGATGGCTTTCCCGGGTGGACGCATGGAACGATTTGACGAAAATCTGACGCGTACTGCGCTGCGTGAAACACAGGAGGAAGTTGGCATACGGGTGTCAGACGTAAAAGTGCTGGGTTTGCTGACTGAGTTGTTTATTCCACCGAGTAATTTTTATGTCCAGCCTGTTGTTGGTGTACTTCCCTACCGGCCGGATTTTTATCCTGACCCTCGCGAAGTAGAAGCCGTCGTTGAAGTTGATCTGGAGACGCTTCTCGATGAAACTATTGTAGGCGATAGTCAGATTGAGGTGCGGGGGGTCGTTGTCGATGCACCGTTTTATCAGATTCAGGGCTACCGTATATGGGGCGCTACGGCTATGATGATCAGCGAATTACTAATGGTATTGGATGCCTGATTACCTGGTGTGTTTCTTAATAAAAAACTACTACGTTACTTCGTGAAACTGGCGGGTTTCCTCAACAAAATACGCTTTGCCAGCATTTGCGGTCCCCTAATCCCCATAACGTAACGCCATCACAGTCCACGTTCACTTCTGGCGAGGTCGCAG
>NZ_JBMDWV010000329.1:0-9823 GCF_048594605.1 Spirosoma sp. | reverse complement strand
CCAAATCCTCAAAAACTGAGGGTTCTGGTGCTGACCGATATTGAAAATGAGCCAGATGATGCGCAGTCGATGGTACGTTTTCTGACGTATTCGAACCAATGGGACGTAGAAGGGCTGATCGCAACGACTTCGGTTCACCAGAAAGAACGGGTTGCTCCGGAACGTATCAAACAGATTGTAACGGCATACGGCAAGGTACGTAACAACCTGCTGCTGCACGAAAAAGGCTATCCCGAAACGGAGTATCTGACCAGCATTATCAAGTCGGGCTATCAAAATTTTGGGATGGGTGCCGTTGGGCCAGGCAAAGATTCGGAAGGATCGGAATGGATTATTTCAGTGGTCGATAAAAAAGATGATCGTCCCGTCTGGATTCCGGTCTGGGGCGGGGCCAACTGTCTGGCGCAGGCACTCTGGAAAGTTCGTCAGACGCGCACGCCCGAAGAGCTTGATAAATTTGTGGCCAAACTGCGGGTTTATACCGTTTCTGATCAGGACGATTCGGGCCCCTGGCTGCGGAAGACCTTTCCGAATCTGTTTTTTATCGCCAGTCCCGGTATGCATGCGGGTGGCGCGTATCATCACGCGACCTGGAGCGGTATCAGTGGCGACAAGTTTCACGGTCGATTTCAGGGTGCCGATTTCAGCATTGTTGATAATCCCTGGTTAGACGAAAATATCCGCAAGAATCACGGGCCGCTGGGCGCTGAGCATCCGTTCACGAAGTTTCTCATGGAAGGCGATACGCCGACGTTTCTGTTCCTGATCAATAACGGCTTAAGCGATCCCGAGCATCCGAATTATGGCAGTTGGGGAGGACGGTATGAGTTTTATACCCCCCGCATGCGCAAGTGGTTCTACGAGCCCGAAACACGCCCGTTCTGGTCGGATGCGGAAGATGAAGTTGTAGGCGTTGACAGTGGCTGGTATACCAGTAATAAAGCAACGATCTGGCGGTGGCGGAAAGCGTACCAAAATGATTTTGCGGCCCGAATCGACTGGACGATCAAACCCTATAAAGAGGCCAATCACCCACCCGTTGCCAAACTGGGCCATGCGAATCAGTTGACGGTCAAGAGCGGAGCGAAAGTCTCGTTCAGCGCCGAAGGCTCCAGCGATCCGGATGGGAATCCGCTCACCTACGACTGGATTTATTACCGCGAACCCGGTACGTTCGACAACAGCCGGGGATTGGACATACAGGATAAACAGAAAAAAAATGCCTTTGTCGTGGCGCCGACCGTAACGAAGCCCGAAACGTTTCACGTCATTCTGGCCGTGACCGATACCGGCGTACCAGCCTTAACACGTTATCAGCGCGTTATTGTGACCGTAATGCCCTAGTATTTTGTCATTCTGATTTAATTGAGATTCCCCCTATCGTCGGAATGACAAAAACAACTCCTAAATCCATTATGAAAAGACTCTTTTTCTGGATACCAATTCTTCTGTTACTGGCAGGAAGTTGTACGAATAAATCCGATACAAACGCACCTAAAAAAGTAGCGGTGATCGTGTCTACGCTGAACAATCCGTGGTTTGTGGTGCTGGCCGAAACAGCGGCTGCGCAGGCGAAGGCGTTGGGATACGAAACTAAAATCTTCGATTCGCAGAACAATACCGCCCTCGAAAGCGACCATTTCGAGAACGCGATTGTGTCGGGATTCAATGCGATTCTGCTCAATCCGACCGATTCTGACGGCTCGATTGTGAATGCGATGAAAGCCAAAGATGCAGGCATTCCGGTGTTTTGCATGGACCGTGAAGTCAACTCGCCCCAGGCCGCTACGTGCCAGATTTTGTCCGATAATTATTCAGGATGTGTTGCCATTGGTAAATACTTTGTGCAGACGCTACGTAGCAATGCGAAAGACAAGCCGATTCAGTACGTCGAAATTCTGGGGCTGGTCGGCGACAACAATACCTGGAACCGTTCGAAAGGTTTTCACAGCGTCGTGGATCAGTACCCAAACTTTAAAATGGTGGCCCAGCAAAGCGCTGATTTCGACCGCAATAAAGCGATGGAAGTACTCGAATCTATTCTGCAGGCGCATCCCGACATCAATGCGGTTTTCTGCGGCAACGATGCCATGGCGATGGGCGCGTATCAGGCGTTGGTAGCCGCCGGGAAAGCGAAGGACGTCGGTGTTTTCGGTTTTGATGGTGCCGACGACGTATTGAACTCCATCCGCGACGGGAAGATCAAGGCAACAGGTTTGCAGTCGCCCCAGACGATGGCCAAAACAGCCGCGCAACTTGCCGATGAGTACTTCAAAGGCAAACGCGATTTTGCTAAAAAGATACCCGTAGCTGTCGAACGGGTTGATCAGACGAACATTAAGGATTATCCGGTTGCCAAAAAATCCTGACAAGCCATGCCGAAAAATACCCTCAACTATGCCGTTCTGCTGGTTCTGATCGCGGTTGTTGCTTATAACTCTGTGTACTTCAAAAAGCTGGATGAAGTGAAGGCTTCGGCAGGTACCACCGGCGGCAGTACGTTCAATGCTGCAGCTTACGCCCAAAAATTCTGGACGGAAAAACTGCTTCCCGCTACGTCAAATGCTGCGGATTTACCTACGCTCACTACGTTGCTCAAAACCGACAAAGCAAAAGGATTTGATACGTATTCGCACGCGCTGGGCATCGGAAACATCCGTTATTTTCTGGTTAAAGGCGAAGGCAAAATTACCAGCGTGGGCAACGATGACGTGAGCGTTACGTTGCCATCGGGCGAGACAGTGAAGGTGGCGACCGAATACATTTTTGGAAATGCCGCCCGCGATGCGTCGGGTCTGATCAAAATCACAGAATTTGATAACACAATGGACCTCAACAACGTATCGGCGGAGTTGAACAGCATTATCCGTAAACAGGTCGTGCCGTCGTTCAAAGCCTCTGCCAAGCCCGGCGCTACGGTCAAATTCGTCGGAGCCATTGAGTTGAATCGCGAATATTTGCATCTGAATAATCTGGAAGTGATTCCGATTTCTGTAGAAGTCCATTAACGTGGTGTCGGTTTCTCAAAATCGACATTTCCGTGTCTGGTATAGCGTCGGTTTTGAGAAACCGACACCACATAAACATCCCAAGCCCATGTTAGTAGCCGAAAAGATTACCAAACGTTTTGCTGGCGTAACTGCGCTGGCCGGGGTTTGTCTTGAGTTTCTGGCGGGCAACGTAACGGCGGTGATTGGCGAGAACGGGGCCGGAAAATCGACGTTGATGAAAATTCTGTCGGGCGTTTATTCCGATTACGAAGGGCAGATCCAGTTCAATGGGGAGCCGGTTCGGTTTCACTCCATCCGCGATGCGCAGGAATGCGGCATTGCCATCATCCATCAGGAACTCAACATGATTCCGTACCTGAGCATCACGGAAAATATTTTCTTAGGCCGCGAAATCACCACGCGCTGGGGCACCCTCGACCGGAAAGCCATGCGCACCAAAACCCGCGAACTGCTCGACAAACTAAAACTTCCGATCGGCCCCGATACGTTGGTGGCGCAACTGAAAGTCGGTCAGCAGCAGGTGGTTGAGATTGCCAAAGCGTTGCTTGTGGAGTCGGAAGTAATCATCATGGACGAGCCGACCTCGGCCATTACCGATAGCGAAGTGGCCGTTCTGTTCGAGATCATCAACGACCTCCGGCGCGAAAACAAAGCGATTGTTTACATCTCGCACAAGCTCGACGAGCTGTTTACCATTGCCGACCGCTACGTTGTGTTACGGGATGGAAAATCCATCGAATCGGGCAGCATGGCAGGCATCGATCACGATACGTTGATTCGGAAAATGGTGGGACGGGATATCAACATCATCCGTCGACAATCGACAGACCAGCCCTACGCTACGTTGCTCTCGGTCGAAAATCTGTGCCTGAAACATCCGGTTCGTGTTCAGGACAATCAACTGAAGAATATCTCGTTTACGGTGGGCCGGGGCGAAATTGTAGGCATTTTCGGGCTGATGGGTGCGGGACGTACGGAATTGCTGGAGACCCTGTTTGGCCTCCATCCGAAACGTAGCAGTGGCGACATTTCGATTGATGATCAAACTATTCAGTGTAAAGCGCCGATTGACGCGATTCAGTCGGGGCTAGCGCTGGTGCCGGAAGATCGCAAGAAAGACGGGCTGGTACTGGGGCTCGACGTGCAGACGAACATTAGTCTGTCGAATCTAAAAACCGTTGAACAGGCTGGCTTGCTGAGTAGGCAAAAAGAAACGACGCTGGCGAAAAAATACATTGCCGACTTACGGATCAAAACGCCATCGGAGAAGCAGGCTGCCAAAAACCTGAGCGGTGGCAATCAGCAGAAAATTGTCTTGTCGAAATGGCTGGCTACGCATCCAAAATTACTGATGCTCGACGAACCGACGCGCGGCATTGATGTGAACGCCAAGAACGAAATCTATAAACTGATTCTGCAACTGGCCGATGAAGGCATGGGCATCCTCGTTGTCTCGTCCGAACTCCCCGAAATCCTGGCCATCTCCGACCGGATTCTGGTGATGAGCGAAGGCGTTTTAACGGCTGAAATGTCCGTTCAGGAAGCCTCTGAAGATCGTATTTTGAAAGCGGCAATACCGAAATCAATGAGTGAATGAGTGAAATTTATGTTACAACAGGCAGAACACCCCTAAATCCCCTAAAGGGGACTTGGTTCATTCTCAGACAAAGTCCCCTTTAGGGGATTTTGGGGTGTTCTGACAGTTTTCTAAGTTCCTATGCAACTAACCGCAACTTCTTACCGACCGTTTCTGACCCGATTTCAATCGCTGATTGCCCTTTTCATTCTGTGTCTGGGCATTAGTCTCATGTCGGATAAATTTCTAACCGTCGCCAACTTCTGGAACGTACTACGTCAGATTTCTGTCAACGTCTGCATCTCAACGGGCATGACGCTTGTGGTGCTCACCGCCGGAATCGACCTGTCAGTTGGCTCGGTGCTGGCTTTGTCGGGAGCCATTACGGCGGGTTTGCTACGTAACGGCATCGAACTTCCATCGGCCAATCTGTTCATCGGTTTTACGTTGCTCGGCGCTACGTTGGCGGGTGTGCTCACCGGCTCAGGACTGGGCTGGTTCAACGGCTGGGCCATTACCCGCTTCAATCTGCCGCCCTTCGTCGCTACGTTGGCCATGCTCACCATCGCTCGAGGCCTGACTATGCTCTGGACCGAAGGATTTCCGATTACGGGGCTGGGCGACTCGTTTACATTTCTCGGAACGGGCTGGTTTCTGGGTATTCCGGTGCCGGTCTGGGTGTCAGGAATTATTGTCGCTGCGGCTGTATTGCTTACGGACAAAACCCGCTTCGGACGCTACGTTTATGCCATTGGCGGCAGCGAAAGTGCGGCCCGACTATCGGGGGTGAACATCAACAAAATCAAGATCCTGGTGTATACCCTTGCGGGTGCACTGGCAGCTGTGGGCGGTCTGCTCGTTACGTCGCGGCTGGATTCGGCTCAACCCAATGCGGGCATCAGTTACGAACTCGATTCCATTGCGGCCGTCGTGATTGGTGGTACGTCGCTGTCGGGCGGGCGGGGCAGCATTCTCGGAACCGTGCAGGGTGCCATCATCATCGGTGTGCTGAACAACGGCCTGGTGCTGCTCAACGTATCGCCGTTCTGGCAGCAGGTCGTGAAAGGCTTCGTGATTCTGCTGGCCGTAATTATTGATAAATCGAATTCGAAGAATGAGTAAAGTTCTGTAACCCCTAAATCCCCTAAAGGGGACTTAGCTCGCACTTGGACAAAGTCCGGCAGCGGCCGACCGTCCTTTAGGGGATTTAGGGGTTACAGAACTGTAGGAGCAAAAAATCTCTAACACACAACAAACCTACTGGCCATGAGTCGATTTATGTTGATTTTCGTTTACGTTCTGATGGCGGGTTTACTGCCTTCAATAAGCGTAGGACAATCCAGATCGGTACCCAATGAACCCAAAACCAGGCTGGTTGTGCTGACGGATATTGAAGCTGACCCCGACGATTCGCAGTCGCTGGTACGTTTGCTGACGTATGCAAATCAGTTTGATATGGAAGGGATTATTGCCACTACGTCTATCCACCAGAAAAAACGGATTGCTCCCGAAACCATCCACCAGATTATAGACGCTTACGGAAAAGTTCAGCCGAATCTGCTCAAACATGAACCCGGCTATCCGACGGCTCAGGCTTTGAAGACACGTATCAAAAAAGGTCTGGCAGTGTACGGAATGGGAGGTGTCGGTGAAGGGCACGATTCGGAAGGCTCGGAATGGCTTATCAATCTGCTCGACAAACCCGATGCCCGGCCACTCTGGGTGTCGGTATGGGGCGGTCCGAATACGCTGGCGCAGGCCCTCTGGAAAATCAAGCAAACCCGAAAGCCCGAACAAGCCGAAAAACTTTATCAAAAACTGCGTGTGTACACCATTTCCGATCAGGACGATTCCGGCCCCTGGATACGAAAAACATTCCCGAACGTATTTTTTATCTGTAGTCCGGGCTATGGGTATGCCAACGCTACGTGGCGGGGGATCAACACGACCGAGCCGGGCACGCATCCCGAATTTGTCAGTGCCGACTGGCTGGCAAAGCATATCCAACAGGGGCACGGGCCGATGGGGGCACAATACCCGGACGTAGCGTACGGTATGGAAGGCGATACGCCCGCGTTTCTGGGATTGATACCAAACGGTCTGAATACGCCCGAACATCCTGATTATGGCGGATGGGGCGGTCGCTACGTACTGGAAAAGCCGGCGTTCAAAGCGACAACTCAACGCATGGGACCGGCCGATGCACCAGCTGAAGAACCCGAAACCCGACCCATCTGGACCAACGCCGTCGATTCATTGTATACGAGCGCTTTACCCAGAAAATCGTATTTTGAACCCGCCGAACCTACCGGACCGAAAAGCATCCGGACAACCATCTGGCGGTGGCGTCAGGATTTTCAGAACGATTTTGCGGCCCGTATGGACTGGTGTACCAAACCGTATCAGGAAGCCAACCATCCGCCCGTACCGGCTTTAGCACACGCCGATAAACTGACGGTAAGATCGGGCGAGCAATTTCACCTGAACGCAGCAGGCACCACCGACCCTGACGGCGATTCGATGAGTTATCTGTGGTTTCAGTATCCGGAAGCAGGAACGTATCCGGGATCAGTCAGTTTCCGGCCATATGCCTCCAATCTCTACGATTTACCTGTAACAGCACCCACCGTCGATAAACCACAAACCATCCATTTCATCCTGCGCGTCACCGACAAAGGCACCCCTGCCCTCACCCGCTACAAACGGGTAGTTGTGGAGGTGCTTCCAAAGTGATAACGTATCGTTTAGACTATTTTGCGCTATTTTCTCCATGACCAATTCCTACATTTTAGCCATCGATCAGGGTACCAGCAGCACCAAAACGCTTTTGTTCGACGGAGAAGGACGCGTTGTTGCCCGGGCGTCGGAACCCCTGAAAACCAACTATTTTAGTGACGGTTACGTAGAGCAGGACCCGGAAGAAATTTTCCGAAACGTACTAACTTCCGTTGGAAAATGCATTGGTACGTTCGCGGCTGAAGGCGGGAATCTGAAAGCCGTTAGTGCCTGCGGTATTTCCAACCAGCGCGAAACGTTCATCGTGTGGGACGAGAACGGCGTGCCCTTACACAATGCTGTCGTCTGGCAATGTAAGCGGTCCATCAGCGTTTGTGAACGACTTAAGGTGGAAGGATTAGAAGGCACAATTCAGACAAAAACAGGTCTGTTTATTGACCCCTATTTTTCGGGAACCAAGCTGATCTGGCTGTACGAAAACAACTCGGCGGTTCGCCAAGCTATTGACGCCGGGAAAGCCTATTTCGGCACGGTCGATACGTGGCTGCTCTATAAACTGACGAATGGGAAGCAGTATTTAACCGATTATACCAATGCCTCCCGAACGCTGTTTTTCAACCTCAATACGCTACGTTGGGACGACGAACTACTTGCTACGTTCGGTTTATCGAAGCTGAATCTGCCCGAGCCAAAACCTTCATCTGCCTTCTTCGGCGAGTCGAATTTCAATGGCTTATTCGATCATATCCTGCCCATTACCAGCCTGATTGGCGACTCGCACGCGGCTGCGTTTGGCGAAGGCTGTTTTACACCCGGCACGGCCAAAGCTACGCTGGGAACGGGTTGTTCTATTATCATGAACATCGGTGAGACGCTCACTACGTCGCAACACGGCATGGTGACGACTATTTGCTGGAGCACCGAAAACCGCGTGGATTACGCGCTCGAAGGAGTGATCGTTACGTGCGGGGCTACAATTGAATGGTTAAAAAACAGCCTGGACTTATTTGCCGAAAGCCGCGAAACAGAGGCAATGGCAACAGCCGTTCCGGATAATGGTGGGGTTTATATCATCCCGGCATTCAGCGGCCTGGGCGCTCCACACTGGCAAATGTCGCGCAAAGCATCCATATCAGGGCTAACGTTTGGTTCGACCAAAAATCACCTTGTCCGGGCAGCTCTGGAATCCATTCCGTATCAGATCAAGGATGTTATTGTTGCGATGGAGCAGGACACAGGGATTCCGCTGGAAGAACTGATGGTAAATGGTGGTATCAGCGCCAACCAATTTGTCACACAATTTCTGGCTGACGTATTGGGTAAAGCGGTTGTCAATCGTGCCATGCCCGACGTATCGGCTTTAGGCGCTGCTTATCTGGCGGGATTAAAAACAGGGCTTTATACTGATTTAGCTCACCTACAGCTGTTAAACGCAGGAAAAACAGCCATTCAGCCTGCTGAAAACCGTTCAGTTATTGATGACGCTTACGCGGGATGGCAATTCGCAATAAATCAATCCTAAACTTCGGCACACCTTCTGCAATAGCTGGCTTTTCCATTACGTATGCAAAACCTTACCCCAGACTCCTATTCTCATTCATCCAGTGAACCGCAAAATCAACCAGATCTTTCACTCGAAAAAGCTTGATGTTGGCTGAGGCTACTTTAGCCAATCTAACCTGGCTGGTTTGCTGTTCAAATGCCGCGCCGATTGCTTCGAAATCCTGATCATACAAATAAATATCATCAAATTCCTGCCATTCCGCCTGGTTGTCTCGAAGAACTCTGAATGCTCGTTTGTACCGTTTGTGAGGGGCAAATTTATTCCGCATCTCAGCCAGGTGCAGACACGAGCAGTTAACGTAAGAGACGCCTAACAACAACACGCAGGCATTCAAAGCATATAAGCGCCCCAGGGGTGAGTCTTCACCATTCGGAAAATCATAAGCCCCATCCTGGGTTACAAAATCCGCCTGAGGCCCCCTGGCAAGCCAGGAAGCCCAGGGATGATCAGAGCGTTTTGTGCCGTTCATTTTTCTAAACGTTTCAGGGATAACGCCCATTTGGTAGGTTGGGGTAAGGTCGACCTGAAAAGCAGGTAAATGATCCGATATGATTTGCATCCATTCTGGTGGTAGGTCTTCGTTAAGACAATCTTCTGGTTTGGTAAGATCGGAAGTAAATCCAGGCATAACCAAGGTACCACGTGCCCCCAAAACAGTGCTTAATGCCTGAATGACAGCTACCGGACCGCCAACAATATAACCCATCGAGCTCAGTGAGGAGTGCACGATCAGTGTCTCACCCCGAATGTTCAATTGAGCCAGATCCTGCTCAACCGTATGTTTTGGGATAGGTTTTGATTTAGGGATCATTCTGTTTTAAGAAGCGGGCTATCCGGGCTGACGAATGGTTTGTATTGCCTGAACAAGCTTCAATCTAGTTTTGCCAGGACTTCCTCAAAGCCTCTACCCAATTAAATCTGACTCAAGCATGGATC
>NZ_JBMDWV010000328.1:0-33568 GCF_048594605.1 Spirosoma sp. | reverse complement strand
CATTCCGCTGCAAATTGTGGTGGCTTTGGCGCTGGCCGAGTTGCTGAACCGGACAATCCGGGGGGCTGGTTTTTTTCGGGCAGCTTTTTTTCTGCCAGTGATTGTGTCGGGCGTGGTTGTTACGATCCTATGGCAGCAACTGTTGAGTTTCAATTCGGGAATTCTGAACCGAATGCTAACGACTATGAGCCTGCCGCGTGTGCCGTGGCTGACCGACCCCGACGTAGCGATGTATTCCATTGCGGCTATGGCTACCTGGAAAAACGTGGGCCTGTACGTGATTCTGTTTCTGGTCGGGCTGCAATCCGTACCGACGCAGTATTACGAAGCAGCTGATCTGGAAGGGGCGACCGACTGGCAGAAGTTCCGCTACATTACGTTGCCGATCATCAATCCAACGATTTTTACCGTCGTGGTGCTGTCGACCATCGGTGGGTTCTCGCTGTTTGTGGAGCCGTATATCATGACCGAAGGGGGCCCGATGAATTCGACGCTCTCGGCGGTGATGTACATTTACCGACAGGCGTTTCAGTATTACCACATGGGCTATTCGGCTACGTTAGGTTTCTGCTTCGCGCTGATTATTCTGTTTGTCGTGATCATCCAACGGCGCTACGTTGAGCAGGAAATTTAAACAGTCTTTAATCTTCAGTTTTCAGTCTTCTGTTTACAGTTGGCTGACGCGAAAGCAACAGTAAACAGAAGACTGAAAACTGAAAACTATAAAAAATGATTCGAACGATTCTGAAATATACGTTACTGATTCTGGCGGCATTGTCGTTCATTTATCCGTTTATCTGGATGGTCAGCGCGTCGTTATCGTCGGAAAGCGGACTGGGTGATCTGACGCTGTTGCCTATCGATTTTACGTGGAGCAACTACGTAACGGTGTTCACGAAGATTCCGCTGGATCGGGCGTTTCTGAACAGCGCATTCGTGGCCGTCGTAACAACGGGCCTGGTGCTTATTTCAGGGGCAATGGTGGGGTATGCACTGGCGCGACTCAATTTTGTGGGACGCGACTGGATTTTTTACCTGATCATCTTCACGATGACGCTGCCGTTTCAGATTACGCTGATTCCCAACTACATTACCATGGTAAGTTTAGGCTGGGTCGATACGTATCTGGCGCTGATTGTACCGTTTGCGCTCAATTCGCTGTCAATCCTTCTGTTTCGTCAGGCGTTTCAAAGTTTACCGCAAGCGCTGATCGATGCGGCACGAATGGATGGTGCGGGTGAACTTCGCATTATTTTTCAGATTCTGGTGCCTAACGTTCTGCCCACGGTTCTGACCATTACAATTCTGACATTTATGGGCATCTGGAACGAAGCGCTCTGGCCGTTAATCGTTATTCGCGACGAGACGACCATGACCATGCCGCAGTTGGTCACGCTGTTCTCCGTGGGCGGACGGGCCGAAGGACAACTGGGTGTGAAGATTGCGGCTGCCGTTTTGCTGGCCATTCCGATTGTGATTTTGTACCTGTTTTTCCAGAAACACTTTATCCGAAGCATGGCGTCTTCGGGATTGAAAGATTAACTTTTTTGATAGAATTAACCGTATGAGTTCGTGATGTCGGGTTCTTAAAACCGACAGTTCGCGTCAGCAATCATGTCGGGTTTAAGAACCCGACATCACGAACTCAACTGGTTTCAATGCAGTATACGTATTATGACTCGACCCGCTTTTTTAAAATTACTGGCGCTGCAAATTCTGCTCTTCGCCTTTTCGTGCAAGAAAGAACAACCGGTTGCCCAGACGCCTACGCCGACAGCGCGTTACGTTAATCTGTCGCATCTGGATCGGCTTTATCAGACCGTTAAACTAGCCTCGAACGGTACGGAAGTAGGCACCATTGCGATTTACAGCGAAGCACCGGATTATCATCTCGTAACGGATGCCGACGAAGGGTTTACCTGCATCGACGACGTAGCGCGGGCGGCTCTGTTTCTTCTGCACGAACCGGATCTGTCCACCAGCAAGGAAAAGCAGGCGATGTTACGTACCACCGCCGAATTTGTGCTGCAACTACAGGCAGACAACGGGTATTTCTATAACTTCCTCTGGCCCGACCGAACGATCAACAAAACCTTTCAGACCAGCGTAGCCGAGCCTAATTTCTGGTCGTGGCGTGCGCTGTGGCTGCTGTCGGAAGCGTATCCGTATTACCAGAAAGCCGATGCTACGTTGGCCGGACGTATTCAAACTTCCCTCCAGAAGCTGACGACCAATATGCTACGTGACTTCGGCAACAAACCGAAAGAATATAATTTCATCAAAGGGGTTCAGGTGCCGAAATGGTTGCCGTTTGGGTCGGGTACTGACCAGGCAGCTATTATGCTACTGAGTCTGAACAACATCTATCAGCAAACACCGAATGCCGATGTATTAAAATTGATTGAACTGCTGGGCGAAGGAATTCTGGCAATGCAATATGGTGATGCGGGTAAATATCCGTATGGCGCTATTTTGAGCTTTGAAAACAACTGGCACGCCTACGCCAGCGACCAGTCATATGCGTTGTTACGTGTTGGGAAAGCGCTGAATAAGTCGGCGTGGGTTTCGGCTGCCCGGCGCGAGATTGATAACTTTTATCCGTACCTGATTCAACAGGGATTCCTGGAGTCGTTTGAGGTTGAGCAATCAGGTAGTGAAATTAAACCGGTTAAAACGAGTCGATATTCGCAGATTGCCTACGGAATACGGCCGATGATCTGGGCGGCACTGGAAGCATATGACCAAACGAAAGACGTCAAATATGCTGACCTGGCTGGCCAACTGGCAAGCTGGTTTCTGGGTAAAAACGCAGCCAACACCGCCATGTATGACGTAGCAACCGGACGTGGATATGATGGCATTGGAGCGAACGCGCAAGTCAACCGAAACTCAGGCGCCGAATCGACGATCGAAGCGCTCTGGGCTTTTCAACGAATCGAACAACATCCCGACGCTGTGAAGGCGCTGGAAAAATACAAGTAGAGACGCAACGTATTGCAGCTCGACCCATTAGAAATATGGCAGAAGTTATACTCCGTCACATCGCCAAAGCTTACGCAGGTGGGCCCAGGGTGATTGAGGACGTTACTATCGATGTGAACGACCGCGAATTTGTTGTACTAGTTGGGCCGTCGGGTTGTGGTAAATCAACGCTATTGCGAATGATTGCTGGTTTGGAAGACATCACCGATGGCGATCTGTTACTGGATGGCGAACGTATCAACGACCGTCCTCCGAAAGACCGCGACATCGCTATGGTGTTTCAGAATTACGCGCTCTATCCGCACATGACCGTTTACGAAAATATGGCGTTCGGGTTGAAACTGCGGAACATGGATAGTAATGAAATCCGATACCGGGTTATGCGGGCGGCTAAAATTCTGGAAATCGAAAAGTTGCTTGATCGTAAACCAAAAGATAGGTCGGGCGGGCAGCGGCAGCGTGTGGCGATTGGTCGGGCAATTGTCCGGAATCCGAAGGTATTTCTGTTCGATGAACCACTCAGTAATCTGGATGCCAAACTTCGCGGACAGACACGTATCGAACTTCAGAAACTCCACCGCGAACTTCTGGCAACGATGATTTATGTAACGCACGATCAGGTTGAAGCCATGACCCTTGGCGATCGGATTGTGGTGCTACGTAGTGGCGATGTTATGCAGTACGATACGCCACTGGAACTCTACAATCGACCCGCCAATCTGTTTGTGGCCGGTTTTATTGGTACGCCACCAATGAATTTCCTGCCCGGTCGGGTAACAAATGTAGACGGACGAGTCGGGTTTGAAAGTGCAGCGCGTACGGTTCGGATTGATTTATCGATGTCTACGCATCAACATGCCCTGAAAGCGTATGAAGGACGTAACGTTGTGCTCGGAATTCGGGCCGAACACATGCGCGAGAAGCCTGTAAGTATGCAGCAGCGGCATTATTCTGCCGAACCGATCATGGCTATCGACGCTATTGAGCACATGGGTAATGAGATTCTGGCGTATTTTCTAATAGAAGATCGTCGGTTTGTGGCAAAGCTGTCGGGAGATTCAACGGTAAAATTTGATCAGCCAACTACCATGTTCTGGGATATTAACAGAATTCATTTTTTCGACGCACAAACCGAGCTGGCTATTCGATAAACCTTGTTATAAGAGACGTTGTACGTCTTAGAATTTTGTCGGAGTGTATCTGAACCCAGTAGAACGTATGGGGCAGCAAGTAAGGTAAAGGCCCGGATTGTAAATCAATCCGGGCCTTTACCTTACTTTATTAAACACCTGTCTTTTACCGAACGTTGTCCCCTCGATACAATTCTATCTCTTTGACTACGTTCGGGGAAGAATATTTTTTAGAACTATTCAACGTTTTTTGATTCCTCAATGAGAAACTTACGTGTACCAATCCTACTTTCTATTGTTGGGTTAGCCAGTGTATTTGAGGCCTGCCAGAGCGATCACATCGTGGCTAAGGTTCCGGAAACAAACGCTGAACCCACTTCCGCCAGTGTACAGGGAAATGTGTTCGAACCGGCTTTAGTACCCGCTACCGATGAGCGAATCGCGCAGTTGAAGGTTCCCGCTGGCTTTGCCGTTACCAAATTTGCTGATCAACTCGGAAAACCGCGAATGCTGGCCGTCAACTCGTCGGGCGATGTTTATGTTACTGACCGAACGGCCGGTACAGTCACGCTGGTGAAGGATACGAACGGCGATGGAAAAGCGGATTTCAAACGGATTGTGGCTACTATTAAAGCGGTTCACGGCCTTACGATTCACCAGGGTAAATTGTATATGGTGGCCATTAAGGAGTTATACGTAGCAAACATTGAGGGCGACGGATCATTGACCCAGCAGCAATTGCTGATCAGTGATTTACCTGACGCTGGCCAGCACCCTAACCGCACAATTGCATTTGGGCCCGACGGCTTGTTGTATATTACCGTGGGCAGTACCTGCAATGCCTGCGCTGAACCTAATGCTGAACATGCTACTATGTTACGGGCTGACCCTGATGGGAAAAACCGTAAAATCTTTGCCAAAGGGCTGCGGAATACCATTGGGTTTGGCTGGCATCCTCAAACGAAAGCGCTTTACGGTCTTGATCACGGAATTGATTGGTTGGGCGATGAACAACAGAAAGAAGAGTTAAATCTGATTAAGGAAGGGGCTTTTTACGGCTGGCCGTACATTTACGGAGATGGCAACTACAATCCTCATCCCCGGCCGATGGGCGACACTACGTATGCGCAGATTTTAGCCAAAACAACGCTGCCTGTGTTACAGTATGACCCGCACGCAGCGCCGATGGCAATGTTATTTTATACGAGTGCAGGAGCAGCCAGCAGCTTTGGAAATGAATACCAAAATGATGCTTTTGCCACGATGCGTGGCTCCTGGAATCGTTCGCAACCTTCGGGCTACAAAGTGATACGTATTCATTTCGAGAACGGCAATCCGGTTAGTACGGAGGATTTTGTAACGGGTTTTCTGGTTAACAACAACCAGGCTCAGTTTGGCCGTCCTGTCGGAATTGCTACGTTGCCTGATGGTTCTCTGATCTTTACGGAAGACAATAACGGCGTTATTTATCGAGTAAGCCGGAAATAACAGACAATAGGCATACGTATTAAAAAACGGTCAGGTTTACACGTAGTAAACCTGACCGTTTTTTAATGTGCCAGTGCCTGTAAAGGGCTATAGGTGAGTATTATTCAGGTTTAGTTTGTGTTAATCTATGGCGCTATCGTCCGGTAATGCCGCAGCGTAAACCACGTAACGAGCATAGCCACAAAGGCTAACCCGCCCGCAAACAGGCCGATAGCAGGTGCCTGAATGTAGTGTAAGGCGTGCCCCGTCAGAAATGAACCGGCAATATCAGACAGATTAACGAAGGCCATATACGTAGTAAACTGGGAGCCCTCAACACCCTTACGGCAGAGCGTCATCAACACGGGCATAGCCGCTACGCTAATACTGGGGTCCATGAAATACAACGCCACTAAACCCGTTTGCGCCATCCGCTCATGAACCCACAAACCGGCCAGGCTATTGAACGTAATAAGATAAACCGCCACAACTCCCAGCATAACAATCAGCAAACGACGCGCCCCTACCCGGTCAGCGACAAACCCGCCCGTGAGCGACACCACCGTTGCGACGATCATCCCATACGTAC
Organism: Spirosoma sp.; assembly: GCF_048594605.1. Classification (GTDB taxonomy): domain Bacteria; phylum Bacteroidota; class Bacteroidia; order Cytophagales; family Spirosomataceae; genus Spirosoma. Next base: position 27,400 of record NZ_JBMDWV010000328.1, on the reverse strand, counting down.
CCGTCAGGAACGAAACCGACGTGTCGGCCCAGCCAAGTTTTTGAATCAGATGGTAATTGTAAGCACGCAGAAAAAGGCTAACACTCACATAAGCGGCCACAACCGACCCAAACAGTAACAAGCTTCTTCTTGAGAACAAACCTTTGAATAACTCAGTAAATAGCCACCGAAAATCATGTTCGACAAGTTCAGTACGTTGAGTGGATGGTTGTACAATCACCAGCGACTGGCGGTTGAAGGAAGGCAGTAAACGATCTTCGGGGCGTTCGCGAATAAAGCAGGTTAGAAAGGTTAACGCAAGCAGACTGAGCGACAGCGTTAAGGCCGTATCGAAGAAACCGTAGCTACGTAGCAGTTGCGAGAATACAGCAGCGCCCACGCCCGTGCCGATCAGAAAACCAGCCCGCATAAACGCATTGACACGGCCGCGCTCGTCTTCCGGAATAACCGTAATGGCCATCGCATCGACACTTGCATCCTGAATAGCCGCGAAAATGCTGTGTCCGAAGAAAAACCAGGCAAGTGTCGTAACCTGGTCGACTGGATTCCGTACAAATAAAATACCCAGCGACGCCAGAAAAGCCAGAAACTGTGCACCAATAACCCAGGGTTTTCGCCGGCCCATTGCGGAACGTTGATAACGATCAATTAACGGTCCCCAGATAAATTGAAAGGCCCACGGCAAGCCGACAATGGCCGTGAACGTACCAATCATGGACGGTTTTACGCCTTCGGCCGTCAGGTAATTGGCAAGGGCTGTCAGCGAGAAGCCTGCGGGCAGCCCTTGCATGACATATAAATAAAAAAAGACAACGTAGCGTAACGGCTGACTTTGACTGAGTGTTAATGGATATTTTGGTGTAACGAAAGAGGCCGTCATACGTCATAAAATTCAGTAACAGACCCGGTTAGCCTGTTGCATAGACGTATAGGACTTAAAGATTAATAAATATGTTTTGACCGTTCACGAACTATCCTAAAAAAAAACCGTTATCATATTGCAAGACCCGGATAATCTCTCTAACATTGTCCGCGTTTTCGCACAAAACCAATGGCCAAGCTCGTTTATATACCGACCTTCTTCCATACTACGCCATTTCGGTTTAGGTCCGAAAGGACTATATCATTTTGTTTGCCTATGTGGTAGACGTTTCCGCTTATTTTCTCGTTTAATTTTCACAACAAACCAGCTCGGATTACGCTGTCTCCGTTTTTGCGGCTTCACAACCGCCCAATAAACGACAATGATCACCCCAGAAGTAGTTAACGATCAATATATTATTCAGGTCGCCAATGAGAACCACCTGCGGCTGGCCGAAACCATCTGCCACGAAATGGAAGAAAGCGCAAAGGCGCGGGGAACCGGTATTGCCAAGCGTTCGCCCATTTATGTGATGGAGAAAATGCTCGAAGGCAAAGCCATTATCGCCATGACACTGTCGGGCGAGTGGGTTGGCTTCTGTTACATCGAAACCTGGGACCACGGCAAGTTTGTGGCCAACTCAGGGTTGATCGTCCATCCGGATCATCGTAAAAGCGGCATTGCTACACGCATCAAAGCTAAGGCGTTTGAATTGTCGCGGACGATGTTCCCAACGGCCAAGATCATCGGGATTACGACGAGTCTGGCGGTTATGAAAATTAACTCCGATCTGGGTTATCAGCCTGTCACGCTCAGTGAATTACCAGCCGATGAAGCTTTCTGGAAGGGCTGCCAAACCTGTACGAACTTCGATATTCTGACGCGTACCAATCGGAAGCACTGCCTGTGCACAGGTATGCTGTACGATCCGGAAGAGCACAAAAAAGAGGAGAAAGAAGAGAAGTGGAACTTCCTGAAAGAATCAAAGCTATACGAGCGCTGGATGCGCATCAAAAAACGCGTTTTGCTACGTCTGAATCCGCTGGAACGGTCGCGCTCACGTAAGTCCGACCGCGAACTTGAACCCGCGTGAATTCTGCTTATGTAGCAGTGACGTAACATTTATGACAGGAACGACGCCCACCTGTGGGCGTCGTTTTTTTATGCCCGGATTTGCGACCCATAGATACTGAGTTGCTCAATAGATGTAACATTACTGGTTAACTGCGGTTAGTTAGTCGGTAGTGTTTCCCGGAAAAACGCATAACGAAGTATGGATTTTTCAAAAATAGCCAGCATTGTTACGCCATTTATGCTACTAGCCCTGGGTGGCATTTTGATGGTGATAGAAGGTCTTTTTCACATTGGCAGAGAAAACAATGCGTTGCAGTTTATTTTCGGTATTCCGATTGCAATTGGTGCCGTCGGTTTTCATTTTCTGGTACGTCGCCTTTTGAAGGGTAACAATCTGTACATCTGGATCGTAGAAGGGTTCATTGCACTTAGCCTCGGGTATCAGTTTATGTACGTCTGGTAAAACCGGAAAACTCTTTGTAGCGAACGTAACCCTATACTGATCGACAGTGTGCTACGGGTAGTAGCGCATATAGTTCAGGATTTCCATAATTCCACAATCAATACGTATTGAGAGGCCATTGATATGAATTTTTTCGTAGAATCGGTGGTTTTCAAAGACATAAACGCACGTAGTGATGATAGAAAGACCCCTGACAGACTGGTTACCGCTGACGATGAAGGAAGTGGAAAAACGAGGCTGGGATGAAGTGGATATTGTGCTGGTTTCGGGCGATGCTTATGTCGATCATCCGGCTTTCGGCACGGCCGTAATCGGACGTATCATGGAAAGCGAAGGGTTTCGGGTAGCCATCATTGCTCAGCCCAACTGGAAAGACGATCTGCGGGATTTCAAGAAATTTGGCCGGCCTAAATACTTCTTCGGTGTTACGGCAGGCTGTATGGATTCGATGGTGAATCATTACACGGCCAACAAACGACTGCGTTCCAACGATTCGTATACGCCTGGTGGCGAAGCTGGGTTTCGTCCCGATTACGCGACAATCGTTTATTCCAACATCTTAAAAATGTTATATCCCGACGTACCGGTTCTGCTGGGCGGAATCGAGGCTTCGCTACGTCGGGTAACCCACTACGATTACTGGCAGGATCAATTACTACCGTCTATTCTGGTTGATGCCGGTGCCGATATGCTGGTGTATGGGATGGGCGAGCAACCGCTCCGCGAAATTCTGAAACTGGTGCGGAAAGGCGTGCCGTTTTCGTCGATGCGCAACATCAATCAGGTGGCTTTTATGCATGATGCCAGTACACCACTACGTGATTACAATAACTGGAATACCGTTGAGCTGGCGAGTCATGAAGAATGTCTGGAGGATAAAATTAAATACGCAGCCAACTTCAAAATCGTTGAAGTAGAGTCGAATAAGTGGCAGGCGAACCGCATTACGCAAAACGTCGGCGATCAGGTGCTGGTAATCAATCCGCCGTTCAAGACGATGGACGAAACGGAGATTGACAAGTCGTTCGATCTGCCGTATACGCGTTTGCCGCACCCGAAATACAAAAAACGGGGACCGATTCCGGCGTATGATATGATCAAGTTTTCGGTCAATATGCACCGGGGCTGCTTTGGCGGTTGTAGCTTTTGTACAATTTCGGCGCACCAGGGTAAATTTATTGCATCACGTAGTGAGAAGTCGATTTTGAAAGAAGTGGACGAAATCACGAAGCATCCTGAATTCAAGGGATACATTTCGGATCTGGGCGGACCATCGGCGAACATGTACAAGATGAAGGGTAAAGATGAGTCGATCTGCGCGCGTTGCCAGAGCCCAAGCTGTATTCACCCGGTTATCTGCTCGAATCTTGATACGTCGCATAAGCCGCTGACAGAGTTGTATCGTAAAGTTGATGCGAATCCATCCATCAAAAAAGCGTTTGTCGGATCGGGCGTACGCTATGATTTGCTGGTCGACGATTTCAATAAAAACAATGCCGATGGCAACCACGACGAGTACATGGAGCAACTGACCACGCGCCATGTATCGGGTCGGTTGAAAGTGGCTCCTGAACATACCGCCGACGATACGTTGCGGATCATGCGGAAGCCATCGTTCAAGTACTTCAAGACATTCAAGAAGAAGTACGACCAGATTCAGGAGAAACATAACCTGAAGCAGCCACTCATCCCGTACTTTATTTCGTCGCACCCCGGTTGCGAGGAGCAGGACATGGCAAATCTGGCAGCCGAAACCAAAGACCTGGGTTTTCAACTCGAACAGGTCCAGGATTTTACGCCAACGCCCATGACGGTAGCCGAAGTGATTTATTACTCGGGCGTTCATCCGTATACGCTGAAACCCGTTAAAACGCCCAAAACACGCGAAGAGAAACTGGCCCAGAACCGGTATTTCTTCTGGTACAAACCGGAGCACAAAGACTGGATTCGAAACCGGCTGACAAAACTTAATCGACCGGATCTGGTCGAACGCTTGCTGGGAAGCCAAAAGAAAGAAAATACCGGCAAGCCGAAAGCCTCGAAATATTATTCAGGCAAAAAGAAGCGGTAAGTTTTTAATCAATCAACTGATTGATACGCGAAGGGTAAGTAATTGGGACGCGCCTGATTACTTACCCTTTTGTACTTTTACCGTGCTACGTAACGCAAATTTCCAGACTAATTACATGAAAGCTATTCTTCTCAACGATTTTGGCGGGGTTGAAAACCTCATTCTCTCCAACATCAATACGCCAATTATTGCCGATAACGACGTATTGATCCAGGTAAAAGCGATTAGCGTAAACCCTATTGATGTAAAAACCCGCTCGGGCAAAGGAATGGCCGCAACGTTGAAAACGCAAAACCCGATGATTCTGGGCTGGGATATCTCGGGCGTTGTTACAGCTTCCAGATCAACCTTGTTTGCCGTGGGTGACGACGTGTTTGGCATGGTTAATTTTCCGGGAATTGGAAAAGCGTATGCCGAATACGTAGCAGCTCCGGCGAGTCATCTGGCTTTAAAGCCAGTTACAATTTCGCATGTCGAAGCCGCTGCTGCCAGTCTGGCCGCGCTGACCGCCTGGCAGGCCATTGTTACGCACGCGAACGTACAGGCCGGGCAACGGGTGCTGATTCACGCGGCTTCGGGTGGGGTAGGGCATTTTGCTGTGCAAATCGCTAAAGCGTTGGGCGCATACGTAATCGGTACGTCGTCGGCGGCCAACCGGGATTTTGTTCTCTCGCTTGGAGCCGACGAACATATTGATTATAAGGCACAAACTTTGTCAGAAGCCACTCACGCCATTGATTTTGTACTGGATGCCATTGGCAACGAGACGATTGATCACTCACTGAGCGTAATGAAACCGGGAGCTACCATTATCAGCATTCCATCGGGCAAGAACGAAGCGGTGAAAGAGAAAGCCGAAGCGAAAGGCATGATTGGTTATCCAATACGGGTGCACTCGAATGGGAGCGATATGCAGCAACTAGCAGATTTATTGGAAAAGGGCCAGATCAAAGCGCATGTTTCGCAAACGTTTGCATTTGATGAAATGCAGCAAGCTCATCGACAGATTGAAAGCGGACGAACACAGGGAAAACTTGTGGTACTGGTTTAATATGGGGCGTTGAAAGGTCGTACTACCGTACAGTAAGTTCCGTTGTTAGATAGCGTCTCAAAGCCGGTTTTAGGGATAGTTACGCAAAATAAGTCTTCAGCTCGTTGCATCCATTTTTGTACCTTACGGGTCAATTACTAGACTATTCCTTTACCCGACGTTATGAAGCTAAGGCTATTGCTACTTTTTCTTTTCATATTTTTTATTCTTTGTACATCCCTACACGCACAGCAGCGCTTCCGTTTACAAGTTGCCGTTCGGGATGGTGTTACAAAAAAGCCCGTACCGGGAGCCAGCCTGATCATTGCCGAGACCAAAGCCGGAGCCCGTGCTGACACGGCCGGACTCATTTCGCTAAACCATGCGCCCGGCATCCTGACCGTGTACGTGTCGGCAGTCGGGTATTTTCGTGGGCGCGAAACCGTTACGCTGAACGCCAATAAACAGATTGAGTATTTCCTCCAGCCCCGCTCTACGGATTTAGAGGAAGTAGACGTACGGGCTACGCGTGAGGACAAAAACATTAAGTCGGTGCAAATGGGTGAGATTCAGTTAAGTATGCCTGAACTCAAACGGATGCCTGTAGTGCTTGGTGAACCCGATATTCTAAAAGCGCTATCGCTTCAGGCGGGCGTAACAACAGCGGGTGAGGGCGCCGGGGGCTTCAACGTACGGGGCGGTCGTGCTGATCAGAATCTGATATTAATTGACGGCGCTCCGTTGTTTAATACGTCTCACCTGCTCGGATTCTACACCAACATCAACCCTGATCTGGTACAGGACGTAAGCCTGAGTAAAGGCGCTTATACGGCACAATACGGAGGGCGCGTATCGTCGCTATTGCTCATGAGCACACGTAATGGCAACAAAGATGGCTGGCGGTTGTCGGGCGGAATCAGTCCCGTGAGTGTGCGGGCTGTGGTGGATGGACCGATCGCAAAAAAACTTACGCTGATTGCCGGAGGACGTATCGCCTTTCCGAATTATCTGCTGAAACTATTTCCAACGGCAAGCGTCAATCAAAGTCGGGCGTTCTTCTACGACGGAAACCTAAAGCTAACCTACACTCCCAGCGAACGTAGCACTGTTTCGTTGTCGGCCTACCGAAGCCAGGATAATTTTCGCTTTCCCGGCGATACGCTCTATGGCTGGACGTCCAACGTAGTGACAGGACGGTGGAGTTACCTGATTCGGCCCGCGCTGCAGTTGAACCTGACCGCGCTCTACAGTGGTTATCATCTGAATGTCGATGGGATTAAGCCGGGCTTGGCCTTTCGTTTCTCGTCGTACATCGAGCAGCGGGAGGGCAAGGCCGATATTTATTACACACTACGTCAGAAATACAAAATACATGCGGGGGTCAATGCTATTTTATACGGTATTCAAACAGGAAAGGTGACGCCCGTTGGCAACGATTCGAGTATCAATCCACAAAATATCACGCCCGAGAAGGGGCGGGAGTTAGGGGCTTATATAAATGCGGAGTGGGAATTGACGCCCAGCGTTACGTTACAGGCGGGTTTACGGTATACTACGTTTGCTTTTTTAGGTTCGCAGATTGTATATCAGTACGCCGAAAATAGGCCAGTTTCTCCAGAAACCATCATAGATTCAGTACGTTATGGGCGTGGTCAGGTCGCGCAGACGTACGGCGGTCTGGAGCCCCGGCTGGCGTTACGGGTTCAGGTAGCCAAAAATACAGCCATTAAAGCTAGTGCCGGACGCACGCGACAGTACGTCAATCTGATCTCGAATACAACGGCCATTACCCCACTGGATTTCTGGAAGCTGAGTGATCGCTACGTTCCGCCCCAAATTGCCGATCAGGTGTCCGTTGGTCTCTTTCAGAATCTGCGCGAGAACACCTTTGAGCTTAGTGTGGAAGGGTATTACAAGCGCCTTCAGAACCAGATTGAGTATCGAAACGGGGCGAGCCTGATTCTGAATCCAATGCTTGAAACGGCTCTGCTACAAGCTGATGGGCGTGCCTATGGCGTTGAATTTGGCATAAGTAAAAATAAAGGCCGCCTGACCGGGCAGCTTAATTATACCTATGCCCGCTCGCTGATTGCGGTTCAAACCCCGTTTGATGAACTACGTATCAATGGCGGGAGGTATTACCCGGCTTATATCGACCGACCACATACACTGAATCTTCAGACACGCTGGGCAATGTCGCATAACTGGGTGTTCTCCACCAATTTCGTGTACTATACGGGCGTACCTGCTACGTATCCCGATGGTCAATACATCTATAACGGCGGGTCCGTGCAGGATTATTCCCAGCGCAACGCCGACCGTATTCCTGATTACCACCGACTGGACGTAGCGTTTTCGAAAGATACACGGTACAATAAAGCCCAAAAACGCTACGGTGTCTGGACGTTGGGTATCTATAACGTCTATGCGCACAAGAACCCATATTCCATCTATTTCACACGATATAATCAACGCACGGAATCCTACCGGCTTTCGGTATTTGGTACAATGATTCCATCAGTCGCATACAATTTCTATTTCTGAAAGCAGCGCGCCATCACGTAGGATTCTGATCAATTCTCATTGCCCGCTGATTCACCTGGATTCTGAACGTATGAAAAAACTGATAACTCTAATTTTATTGATGAGCCTGTTAATGAACGTAGCAGGTTGCGTTGATCAGGTGCAACTTCCTATCCGTACCGAAGAGCCTCGACTGGTGGTAGAAGGCCAGATTACCAATGAAGCCCCGCCCTACAGCGTCCGGCTGACGTACACCGGAAACTATAGCGGCAATGAGCAAACTGTCGCCAGCCAATACGTTGTGGGTGCTCAGGTGAGTATACAGGACGATCAGGGGCGTCAGGTTCGTCTGGTATCGGTAGGACAGGGAATGTATCGAACAACGGATACTACGTTTCGTGGACAAGTTGGACGGACGTATAGTCTATCGGTAGTGCTGGCTGACGGCAAACGCTACGTATCAATGCCTGAACAGATGCCCGCCGTGCCTGTTGTGGATAGTGTTTCATCACAGCTAAAAAAGACCGCCAATCTGACCAAGCCGTATGTTGTCGAATACGCGGCCAATACGCATGATCCAGCAACTGAAAAAAACTACTATCGCTGGACGGCTTATGGTTACACGAACCGGTTGTCGACGGGTGTGCCATGCTGTGCGTTTTGTGTAGCTACAAAATGCTTTGATCGCTGCTGGGTGCCGATCTCCAGCACGGACGTAAATATTTACAGCGATGAAGCTGTTAACGGCAATCCCATTCGGGGAAGAGCAGTGTTACAATTACCGATCTATACCATCGGGCCGCAGTTGATTGAGGTGCAGCAGTATGGAATGACACAAACGAATTATCAGTTCTGGAAGCTCTATCAGCAGCAAAACACCCGGACTGGCAGCATTTTCGATCCTTTACCAGCACCTGTTGTTGGCAACGTAACCAATGCCAGCGACCCGACAGACCGGGCAAGGGGCTATTTTGCCGTTACGTCCGTGACACGTAAGCGTTTCCGCCAGCAGGAATACAGCGCTCCATTTTATGGGGCACTAACCACCTATATAGCAGGTGAAATCTTACCCGTGGGTGATTGCCGTGCTACGTATGGAAACGTGCCTGTTTACGAGCCGGAAGGCTGGTAATCAGAGCCGGAGTTGAGCCGGGTTTATAGACCGCTACAGTTTCCACTGAACCGTCCAGCCGGGTTTAATAACCTTGGGTCGAGGAATTCCTGCCAGGCCTGTAGCCGGATTCATAGCCATCAGCGTAACAGGAATAGTAGCTTTGGTTTTGGCTGAGATGGCCTTGGTAGTTCTTAAAAACAAATTTCCGTGAGCGTCTATATCATCGACCAGGGCGTACATTATATCGCCCGCTTTTAGCTCATCCTCGCCAATCTGAATATCTTCCGTCAGAATAAATGACCAGCTCTGCCCTATTTTCAATGGACCAGCCTGAACGAGCCGGGCCGTAGCATCACCGACAAAAACGGGCGAAGAAGATGGTTTATTTTTAAGTAACTCCGTAAGCACGCTGTCCATTACATGTGATTCGCTGCGCGTTGGGGCAGATGGTTCATACAGCGATTCAATCGGGACGCCAACGGGTTCCGGTTCGTCGTCCTGAAGCCAGCCCATCCGTCGGGCCTGTTGACGTTCCTGTTCATAAGCCGCTCCTGATGAGGCCAGCAAAATGCCTACTGATCCTGAGCCATAAGCCGGATTCGTAAACAGCTCTTTCATAGCCAGAATCCGATATAAGTAGTAGCCCGTTTCGGCATTCATGGACATGGCATAATAATCGCGGTGGCCTGCCTTCGTAATTTTCCGCTGGATCATGCCAACGCCACCATTGTAAGCCGCTGCGACCAGCGTCCACGATCCCAACTTGTAATGCAGAAATTTCAGGTATTTACAGGCGGCTTCCGTCGATTTTAGCAGGTCAGTACGTTCATCGTTACCGGGTGCAATAGACAGTCCCATGTCCTGGGCTGTATCGTCCATGAATTGCCAGTATCCCACGGCTCCAGCCGAAGATACCGCATTGGCCTGCCAGGCGCTTTCAATAAGCGGCAGATACTTAAAATCGTTGGGGATGTTATGCTTGCGCAGAATTGGCTCAATAACCGCAAAATAAGGGGCCGACCGAGCTTTCAGACCATTCAAATGATTCATGTAGCCTGAACTACTGGCCAGCGCTGAAGCTAGTTTAGCCGATACGTCACCTTGGGCAGTAGGTACTGCTTCACCACAAAAGTGTAGTCCAACGGGCTGCAAACCCTTTGGGGCCGGGCGGAGGCTGACGGCCGTTGAGCGCCCTGTTTTGGTTTTCGGAGCTGTCGTTTTCTTTTGCGCTATTACTGGCTTGCTAACGAGTAAAGCACCCGAAATCAACAACGTAGCGTAAGCGTATTGTGCAACAACTTTCAAAATATGAGCCGTTTGTTGAACCCATAGACAACGTAACGGAGCCAGGGTTTAGTTTGGAGAAGTGTGGAAATGATTTGTCATTTGATCGTTGGCATACTAACCGAACAATCAAATGACAAACGATCACAGCCAATCCCAGAAGTGTAGGGGATTCGCCGATTCTCTGTTTTTGCCGATTAAAAAACGCGGACGACGGAATCGAAGCACGATTAGACCCATCATCAGTTTCCGTATGGGAAAATGCGGGCCTTGTTTTTCCAGACTGGCATCGGGCGTATCGGGAAGAACCTTAGCCAAAGCCGCCTGAGCAATGAATTGCTGCGTATCCGACGGCGCTTTGGTCAGCGCTGTGTTCGGACGTGGTCCCCAGGTCGCAGAAGCGGGTTCATCGTCAACCAGTTCAATGGTAGGCGCATCCTTGATTTTTTTCGGAAGAGCCAACGGTTTATGCCAGCTTGGCAATGGTTTAATCAGTTGAGCGAGTGTTGCCCCATTGAGTACCATGGCGTATTGACGCGGGTTGGTAAGCAACTCTTTAAATGCCAGAATCCGGAACAGGTAATGGCTGGTTTCACGGTGAAGCCGAAGCCGATAGTAATTGTCGTGACCCTGTTTTTTTATTTTGTGCCGAACATGCGTAATGCCACCATTATAAGCCGCAGCAACCAGCGTCCAGGAGCCTAGTACACTATACAATCGATGCAGGTGCCGACAAACAGCTACAGTAGCTTTGGGCAGATCATAGCGTTCGTCAACCTCATCATTGACGATTAAGCCCAGTTCGCGCGCCGTATTTGGCATAAGCTGCCAGTATCCTGAAGCGCCTTTAGGTGATACGCTGTTGTTCTCCAGTGCACTTTCGGCCAGTGGCATGAACCGAAAATCGCGGGGGATTTTATGCTTACGAAGAATCGGATCAATGATGTGGAAAAACGTAGAAGCCTTTGAGCGAAGGTCCAGCAAAAACGCTTGCTGAGCGCCATACGTACGTACAGTTTGCGCCCAGCGACGGCCTACGCGGGGCTCACTGACGGGAACTTCTTCCCCACAGAAATAAATCGGAAACAGGTGCCTGGTCGAATCAACAACTAACAATTCTGGAGTGTTCAGACCTTTTGATGAGGGAAGCGCCCGGCTCGTATCGACTCCGATCAGCGGAAGTCCAAGGGCCGGTTTGATGGTGGCCATGAGCAGTGAAAAACTAACTTCTTTAATCAAAATAACATTCGTTCTTGTGAGACATTGAGACAGCAAAACCCGTACCTAAGTAACGGGTCTGTTCAAAACGGAAATACGAATATAGTTGATAATCTGTTATATACCAAATAGTTAGCCCGATATCTGCTCAGGCGGGTGCGTGGAGAAGCGTATCTACCTGCCAATTAATCCGGCAACAATCGTAATTTTTCCGTAGTCGAAACGACCCCCTAAATAGTCGAAAACTGGCTTTAAACGCCCTTCTTCAAGGCCTACAGCGAGCACAGCTTTTTCAATTTCCTGCCGCTCAACAGGGTCGATCAAAGAAGCCAAATCAATATCATAACCTGACCTGGAAAGTTGTACCAGATGACCGGCTACCGAACCGATCGTAAGCTGTCGTTCCGTCGCAATCTGCTCAATCGTCAGACCTTCGTTGTACAAATCAAATGTTACTAACTGAGTCGATCCTTTCGGCTTTTCGCCCGCCTGAACCCGCCCCCGAACGTAGCCGACGATCACATCCAGAAACTGCTTGCCGAAGAGTTGCAGTTTTCGTTCGCCCACCCCGCTGACGTTACGTAGCGCGTCGGGCGTAACGGGTCGCTGGCGAGCCATGTCTTCGAGCGTAGTGTCGGTGAAGATGACGTAAGGCGGTACGTTCTGCTGATCGGCGAGTTGCTTCCGTAAAACGCGCAGCCGCTCAAACAGATCGTCGCGTTGAGTTTCCGTTTTTGTACGCGCTTTCTCGACAACGGGTTTGGGCGCATCGTCGGGACGTACCAGATCAATTTTGCGTCCACCGTACAGCACCTGATCAGCCAGAATACCACGACGTAGTGCGTAGTGCTGGTCGTATGCGATTTCGATAACGCCAATATTGATAAGCTGATGCAGGTAATTCCGCCAGTCTTCAAAGCGCAAATCTCGCCCGGCGCCGTACGTTTTCACTTTATCGTAGCCACCCTGTAGAACCTGCTGGCTGCGTGAACCACGCAAAATATCGATCAGTAAATTCATCGGAACCCGTTCGCCGGTACGTACTATGGCTGACAGGGCTTTTTGGGCTAGAATCGTGCCATCGAACGTAACGCGCGGATCACGACAAACATCGCAATTACCGCAGGGTTCAGCCAATTCTTCCGAGAAGTAGGATAATAAGATTTGACGGCGACAGGTATGCGCATCGGCGTACTGCTGCATCCGCTCCAGTTTGGCAAGCTGCAAACCCAGATTGGCCGGACTGTTTTCAGCCAGCATTTCTTTATAAGTTGCTACGTCGGCAAAGCTGTAGAACAGTACGGTTTGAGCCGAGGCCCCATCGCGACCCGCCCGCCCGATTTCCTGATAAAAGCTCTCGATGTTTTTGGGCATGTTGTAGTGAATCACCCAGCGCACATTCGATTTATCGATGCCCATGCCGAAGGCAATCGTTGCGCACATAATCCGTACATCGTCGCGAAGAAAAGCCTCCTGCGTACGTGATCGATCGTCGGGGTCCATTTTGGCATGATAGAAAGCTGCCTTGAATCCTTTTTCCTGCAACTTGGCTGCCAGCGATTCCGTCGATTTGCGACTCAGGCAGTAAATAATTCCTGACGTATCCGGTTTCTGCTGTAGCAGCCGCATAATCTGCTGAATACGATTCTGGCCGGGTAATACCTGCAAACTCAGGTTCGTGCGGTTGAAAGACGAGACAAACACAGCCGGGTCGACCATCCCGAGCCGATTGGCAATGTCCTGCCGGGTAAGTTTATCGGCTGTAGCCGTGAGTGCAATAGTCGGTACGTTTGGAAATTTTTCTTTCAGTACGTGCAGTTGCGTGTATTCTGGCCGGAAATCATGACCCCAGGACGAAATACAGTGGGCTTCGTCGATGGCAAAAAGTGATACGTTGATACGTTTCAGAAAGTTGAAAAACGATTCCGTCAGTAATTTTTCGGGCGAGATATACAGCAGCTTCAGTTTTCCGCTAATGCAATCGTCTTCAACGTCGCGCTGCTCGCGGGCGGTTTGAGTGCTGTTATAATAAGCGGCCGAAATGCCATTCATGTGCAACGCTCCTACCTGATCTTTCATGAGCGCAATCAGGGGCGAAACCACAACCGTAACGCCCGGTAACATCAGCGCCGGAATCTGAAAACAAACGGACTTTCCTCCGCCGGTTGGCATCAGCACCAACGTATCCCGACCGCTCAGAATAGACCGAATAATATCTTCCTGCATCGGCCGGAAGTGGTCGTAGCCATAGTAGCGTTTGAGGTAATCAGTGGGTTGCTGCGTGGGGGGTAAGGTCGAAATGGTCATTGATTCTTAGCTGGGCCCGTTAATAAATAAATCACTAGTGTGACGGACGGAAGGCCAATAGGTTGCTGCCTGTTTTATGGGCGATCACTCTACCAAATTTAAGCAAAATTTAAGTAGTTTTAGGCACCGAATCCGTGATTTTATCTGCATCTTTCCGTCTCAGGAATAAACGTTTTACTGGTTATTTCACAAATCCTAATTCATGTATCATGAAAAAGACCCTTTCGGTATTGTGCCTTTTGCTTAGCCTGCTCGTTGCCTTCAACGGTGTGGCTCAGGATGATAAATCGGCGAAGAATAAGGCGAAAAAAGAAATGAAAGAGGCCGATAAGTCGGCGAAGGAAGCGGCCAAAGCGGAGAAAAAAGCGGCTAAAGAAGCTGTAAAGGAAGCAAAAACGGACGTTAAGGCTACAACCGAGGCCGCTAAACAAACGGTCAATGATCGTATGGCCAATGCCCGGGCTGCGAAGGCCGCTAAGAAAGCCGCCAAAGACGAAGCGACGAATGGAGCTACCGCTGCTGCAACGTCTACGGATAAAGCTTCAAGAAAAGTAGCGGATAATTCCGGGCTCAAAGATGATAAGATGAGCAAATCATCGAAAAGTGCGGTGAAAGAGGAAAAAGCGACGCCTGAAGATTACAAAGCGCCCGTTGATCGATCGATGAAAGGACCTAATGGCGAGAAAGTAATGACTGGCCCGCGTGGGGGTAAATACTATATCAATAAAAACGGCAACAAAACGTATCTGAGTAGCATCAAAGGGTAGGTAATAGTTCGCTTAAAAGCAGAGGTCCCCGCGTTCACATCCAAACGTGGGGACCTCTGCTTTTAAGCGAGCGGCTCACCGTGATGCCTGCCATGAATTAGGCGAGGGTATTGGCCCCGCAATAATGTGATCAGCAATTAGCCGTTTGACCAGACTGCGTGGAGGTACTTTTGAGCCATATCTGGGATCTGTAGAAAAGACAGCTTTCCAGAAAGGTTGTCCTGTCGTTACTGATCTCATCTCAGCATTATATTGATAAGGGGAGCTACTGTATCGAGTAGCATAGCCTCTCTGGACAAGTTCAAGCGTGAGAATGACTTCGCTATTGCAAGCTTCGGCTTGTTTGCGAATAGCGTCATCGGGGCTGTCAAATGATAATGGTGTCAGAGCTAATGTACAGGTCTCATAACCGGCAGGAAATAGTCTGGCCAATTGGCGTACGTAGCTATCAGAATCAGCGGGCGCATTCCGCATTTTCGTAACAATCAGCACGCGCTGAAAGCTGGGTACAGCGTCGGATTTGATAGTTGACTGCACAGATACGCAGCCCATTGAACTTGTCAGTAGCCCCAGTATAAAAAATTTATAAGCCTTTTTCATTTCGATGGCCGGGTTAACGTACTATGTACTAAATCTACCACAATAAACAGATTGGTGTTGTTAAAGGCTTGTTAAACTTCTTGATGACAGGGCGCTTATCCTTGTTCTATCGTTTAAAAGAAACATGAAATGGCAATGCCCGAACTAAACTGATTTAGTTCGGGCATTGCCATTTATTCACTTAATCTGTCTACTCAGGCAACTTTAATCTGAACACGTAGCAGAAACTCGTCCATCTCGATCTCCGTTGCTGAGCCGTTTAAGTCGCTCACTAAATCAAGAGAAACGGCCTGAACTTCCTGTCGAATGTATTCCTGATTGGTTTCAACGGCTTGTGCCAGTTGCTCGTTGTTACGTTCCAGCGTAATGGTGATTTTGTCAGTGACGGCAAAATCCTGATCTTTACGCAGGTTCTGAATTCGGTTCACGAAATCGCGGGCGATCCCTTCTCTGCGTAATTCGTCCGTTACGTTCACATCCAGCGCAACAGTCAGTCCGCCTTCGCTGGCTACTAACCATCCTGGAATATCTTCCGTCAGAATCTCGACATCCGACAATTGCAGATCGTAAGGAGCGAGCCGTACGATGCCCGTCTGTTCGAGTGTTTTCAGATCAACGTCGCTCATTGACGTAATGGCAGCGGCCACGTCTTTCATCTGTTTGCCAAACTTGGGGCCCAGGGCTTTGAAATTGGGCTTGACTTTCTTTTTCAGAATACCGCTGGCGTCGTCGACAAACTCAACCGCTTTTACGTTTACCTCCGACATGATAATTGGGGCAACGTGCTCAATCTGTCGACGCGTGTCGGGGTTCAGTACCGGAATCAGAACCCGGCTTAGCGGCTGGCGAACTTTTAGTTTGTGCCCTTTCCGAAGTGAATGCACCAGGGACGATACGCGCTGGGCGCCATCCATCGACTGTTCTAATTCCGTATCAAGTAACGCCTGCTCAACCAGCGGAAAATCGGTTAAGTGAACCGATACGTCACCCGGATTCAGATTGCGGTACAGCCAGTCGGCGTAGAACGGCGCAATTGGCGACATCAGTTTCGAGACCGTCGTTAGGCATTCGTGCAGCGTTTCGTAGGCGGCCCGTTTATCGGTTGTCATTTGTCCGTCAGACAAAACCCCGGACCAGAAGCGCCGACGCGATAACCGAACGTACCAGTTTGAAAGCTGATCATTGACGAAATCCTGAATCGCACGACCCGCTTTAGTTGGGTTGTAGGTATCGAACTGCTCTTCAACTTCAAGAATCAGTGATTGCAGTTTCGACAGAATCCAGCGATCAAGTTCGGGGCGTTCCGCAACCGGTACGCTACGTTCTCCAAGCGAAAACTGATCGAGGTTGGCGTAGAGCGCGAAAAAATTATACGTGTTAGACAACGTACCAAACAGCTTCCGCTGCACTTCGCCAATGCCATCCGTATTGAATTTCAGATTGTCCCACGGCTCGGCGTTTGTTATCATGTACCAGCGCGTCGCATCCGGACCGTACTGTGCCAACGTAGCGAACGGATCGACGGCGTTGCCCAGCCGCTTCGACATTTTGTTGCCGTTTTTATCCAGCACCAGCCCCGTCGACACTACGTTCCGGAACGCTACTGAATCAAACAGCATACCGGCGATGGCGTGCAGGGTAAAGAACCAGCCGCGCGTTTGATCAACGCCTTCCGAAATGAAATCTGCCGGGAATGCTTTATCAAACACTTCTTTATTTTCGAACGGATAATGCCACTGTGCATACGGCATCGCCCCCGAATCGAACCATACGTCGATCAGGTCGGATTCGCGCTGCATAGCCTTTCCCGATTCCGAAACGAAATATACCTCATCAACATAAGGTCGGTGGAGGTCGTAATCCTTCGTTGAAAGTTTGTCGAGGAACGCACTGTTTTTTGTTCGTTGCTCGTCGGTCAGGGCATTGCTCCACTGCGCCTTCTGGACGTAATCTTTCAGCTCATCAACCGAACCGATACATACTTCTTCGCCGGTTTCCGAGCGCCATATCGGTAACGGTGTCCCCCAGAAACGGCTGCGGCTCAGGTTCCAGTCGACAAGGTTTTCGAGCCAGTTGCCAAATCGGCCTGTGCCTGTGCTTTCGGGCTGCCAGTTGATGGATTTATTCAGCTCCACCAGCCGATCTTTTTTCGCCGTCGTGCGGATGAACCAGCTATCGAGCGGATAATACAAAATAGGTTTGTCGGTGCGCCAGCAGTGCGGGTAGGGGTGTTCATATTTCTCCACCCGAAACGCTTTGTTTTCTTCCTTCAGCTTAATGGCGATCAAGACGTCGGTTGGTTTAAAATCCGGGTCTTTCCGTTCGTCGTCGGAGTAATATTCCTCCTTAACGTAGCGTCCGGCAAAATCCGTGATTTCGTTCACGAACTGGCCGTGTTTGTCGACAATCGGTACATCTTTGCCGTTTTCATCCTTCACCATAATGGGCGGAATGCCAGCCGCCTGCGCTACCCGGAAGTCGTCAGCACCGAATGTCGGCGACGTATGAACAACGCCCGTACCGTCTTCCGTGGTGACGAAATCGCCCAGAATGACTTTAAAGGCGGGTGTATCAGGCTGTACGTAGGGCATCAATTGTTCATACTCGATGCCTTCCAGGTGCTCACCTTTAAACTCAGAAACAATGGTCCAGGGAATAAACGGTCCAGCGCTCCGGTTATCGCTGGGTAGGTAAGCTTCAAAAGCGGAACTGGTTATTACGTCGACCTGCCCTTTTTCATTGAACCAACGACTCACCAGATTTTTAGCCAATACTACGTGGATCAGTTGATACGTATAAGGGTTGAAGGTTTTGACCAGTACGTAGTCGATGTTGGCGCCTACGGTCAGAGCTGAGTTGGCGGGCAATGTCCAGGGCGTAGTGGTCCAGGCCAGGATGTATACGTCGGCATCCGCTGAGTCGAAGAACAGAAATCCTGATTTGCCACTGGGCTTGACTTTAAACTGCGCTACGATGGTTGTGTCGCGAACGTCCTTATACGTACCTGGCATGTTCAGTTCGTGCGAGCTCAGCCCCGTACCGGCCTTCGGCGAATAGGGTTGAATCGTGTAGCCTTTGTATAGCAAATCCTTGTCGTACAACTGCTTGAGCAGCCACCACACGGACTCGATGTACTCGTTTTTATACGTAACGTACGGATTGTCGAGATCAACCCAGTAGCCCATTTTCTGGGTCAGGTCGTTCCACTGGTCGGTAAACCGCATGACCGTTTCGCGGCATTTGCGGTTGTAATCTTCAACGCTGATGCCGCCCTCGGATTCTGGTTTGCCGATATGATCTTTCGTAATGCCAAGTTCTTTTTCAACCTGTAGCTCAATTGGTAGGCCATGCGTATCCCAGCCGCCTTTCCGCTCAACCTGAAAGCCCTGTAATGTTTTGTAGCGGCAGAAAATATCTTTAATTGTCCGGGCCATTACGTGGTGGATTCCCGGTGTGCCGTTGGCCGATGGAGGCCCTTCGTAAAACGTGAACCGGAGCGCCGGAGCGTCTGATTTCCCTTCGCGAATGGCGACGGACTGTTCAAATACCTGATTCTGATTCCAGTAGGTTAAAACCTCGGCCGCGATCTTCGCGTAATCGAGGGAGTCATATTGCTGATACTTCACGCCTGACATAACATACGGCACGGTTTCCCTGCGTTGACAGGTTATTCCCTGCGGTTAAAAAATTGAGTGCAAAGATACGGAAATTTGGCGCACGGGGCAGGCCGCGTGTGCATTCGCATTTCTGCGTGTATAACTTAACAAAGGGCGTGGTTTATTACGTTCACCGATTTAGGTTATAACCAGCTGGATCTTGGGGAGTAACCGATGTATTTCGCTTGCCGTATCCATAAAGAGGCTTCGCAAACCGCTCATATAGTTTGTCTTGACTACGTGCCGGGAAGTTTGAATATTGGTGAATAATCAACGCAATTGGTTAACTCAATTTGTCAGGACAGCTATGAAAAAATCTACCTTATTATTTAGTATACTTAGCCTGATGTTCAGTTCTTTGTCTGTAAAGGCGCAGCTTACGTTTCCGGCTGACGGAGGTAATAAAAAAGCCTCGGTCTCTGAACGTATCGGCATTACGGACGTAACGATTCATTATGATCGTCCGGCTGTTAAGGGTCGCGAAGGGAAAATATGGGGCCAGTTGGTTCATTTTGGCTTTAAAGACCTGGGCTTTGGAACCAGTAAAGAAGCACCCTGGCGAGCTGGATCAAATGAAAACACAACCATCTCGTTCAGTACAGACGTAGCGGTTGAAGGAAAACCACTGGCCGCTGGTACGTACGGGTTGATGATGGCCGTGCAGGAAAACGACGTAACTATTATTTTCTCGAAAAATGCTACGTCCTGGGGCAGTTATTTCTACGATCCGAAAGAAGATGTGCTACGTGTCAGCGTGAAGCCAGTCAAAGATCAGCCATTCGTTGAGCGACTCAAATACGAATTTATGAACGAGACCGACAGTTCGGCCGTTGTGGCGCTGGCGTGGGAGAAATGGGCAGTTCCCTTTACCGTATCGGTTAATCTGGTACAGACGCAACTGGCGTCGTTACGTAATGAACTACGTAGCGAAAAAGGGTTTCGGTGGGACGCTTACCAACAAGCCGCGGCTTATCTGGCAGATCGTAAGACGAATTTAGAGGAGGCTCTTCGTTGGGCTGACTATTCAATTAACGGCCAGTTTGTAGGGGAGAAAAATTTCAATACGCTCAGTACCAAAGCGCGAATTCTGGCGATGATGAACCGTACGGCCGAGGCCGACGCACTGATGAAAGAGGCTTTACCAATGGCTACTATGCAGCAAACATATGCATACGGTCGGCAACTGATTACTCAGAAAAAGCCCAAAGAAGCGCTCGAACTGTTTCAGGAGTTAGCCAAAAAATATCCCGACGTATTTATGTCCAATATGGGGCTAATGCGGGCTTATTCGGCGGTTGGCGATTATAAAACGGCTGCGAATTGGGGAAGAAAAGCGCTGGCTCAGGCCCCCGACGTGAATAACAAAGCCAACATTGAGCGACTGCTTCAGCTACTGGCGCAGGGGAAGGATGTGAACTAAGTGGCGTGGGGCAGAGGGGTTAGTGTAAAATTCTATGCCCTAACCCCTCTGCTTTTATATCGTCAAAATAACAAACTCAACCCGACGGTTTACTTTACGGTCTTCGTCGGTACCTTTCGTCAGGATGGGGCGCGTATCGCCATAACCGATGGTCTGGATACGCTCCAGATCAATCCCTTTCTGAACCAGATACCGCTGACAGGCAATGACCCGATCTTTCGAGAGTTGCAGGTTTTTGTCATGATCGCCGATAATGTCTGTGTGGCCTTCGAGCCGGATGGTCATGTTTGGGTTATCATGCATCATAAGAACCAGTTTGTCCAGTTCAGCGTAGGAGGCCGAAAGCAGATCGGACTTCGACATCTCGAAGTAAACATTTTTCAAGGTCACTTTATCGCCCACGGCCAGTGGTGTCAGCGCGATGTCGCGCGTAATTTTTTGCCCACCCGCCACTTTGCTCAAGTCCAGAACGCCGTTTGCCGCCTGATACCCGCGCGCCGATGCTACGTAGGTGTAAACCTGCCCCTTGTTCAGATTCATTCGATACGTGCCGGTCGAAGCAAAACTCTGTACGGAATCAATGGACTGTTTACTGGACGAAAGCTGGTAATGGACGGTGGCCGTAACCGGTCGTTTATTTTTCGCATCGCTCACGATGCCCGATATTGTCACCAACGTAGCAACAGGAGCCGGAACAGGTTTTGTTTTAGGCGCTTCCATTTCGCCACCCGACTCGCCCGATGGTTGAGGAGGGAGCTGGGTTTTCTTCTTGGGTAAATTCGGTACGGGCGTTGGTGTTGATGGAGCAGGCGTATAAACAACCGCATCAGTGGGGTTATTGACGTACAGATTGTAGATATTCCAGCAAACGTATTGATCGCTGGTACATTCAAAAAGATCAAAATTTTCCAGCCCTTTATCCAGCCGTTCGAAATAAAGCACAAAGTTCACCTGATCGCCGGGAAACGTATTTCGACCTATGAGTTCTTTCTGCCGCGTCTGGGGATTAATTTGTTCTTTCTTGATCGGAATACCTTCGACTCGTATAAACGCAAATGTCCGGGCTCCGTTTGCGGCCACCAGATAACCAGTAGGGTCAAAGCTGATTGTATTCGTAGATAGTAACCGCCCCTGCTGATCATATTTAGGCTGGGTCTTATCCGTAAAGGTCAGATTCAGAATTGTGTAATCCTTCGTTAGACGTACACCCGTAACCGTTACGCCAGGATCGGCGGGCCGGGTGTTGCCTGATTGACCACTGGAATTCGGATACGTATCGTCGGGAGATTGCTGACCACCACCGGATGGGTAGCCCGACGGATAGGAGCCGAGCATACAGGAGGAGGTTAAACCAGCGAGAAGCAGAAAAATAAAATGGTGTCTCATACGAACAAAAAGGGATAGACGGAGCAACAGAGCTTCTGCCATTGCGGATAGAAGTTGTTAGCCTATCGTTAGTCTGTAATGGTATGAGACGTTTGGTAAGATGCCGGGTTACACGCTTAGGATTGTATGAATTTGCTAAAAAGGCAGAACACTACGTTGTTGGAAAAGAAGACGTGTTGAATTTAATCGCTTGATGGTGAGTCTATTAGTAGGGTTGTGAGTTTATCATAGGATGTGTTATTCAACCTATTTATATTTACGGTAATCTTCACTATCCATGATCCGTAACTGCTGTTTAACGACACTTATTCTGCTTTTCCTGTTTTTTCCGGCAAATGCTCAGGCACCTAAATTAACGCGGGGACCTTATCTGCAGGTCGTTACGCCAACCTCCGTGATTGTACGCTGGAGTACGGATCAGCCCACAAGAGGCCGGGCCTGGTTTGGTTTATCGGCGAATCAACTGGCCAATGATGTACGCGAAACCGAAGCTACGCTCGACCACAGTCTGACGCTTACCGGCATGAATCCCGCTACGAAGTATCTCTATGCCATCGGTTACGACGATACACAACTCGTGTCGGGACCTGATTACTACGTTAAAACGGTGGTGCCTGCGGGTGATAAGCGTCCGGTACGGTTCTGGGTGCTGGGCGATTTTGGTTCGAATAACGAAAATCAGAAAAAGGTTTATGAAGCCTATAGGCACGTAACGGCTACGCATCCGGCTGATCTGTGGCTATGGCTGGGCGATAATGCGTACTCGTTTGGATTGGAGCAGGAATATCAGGAGTATGTGTTCAATGTGTACCCGCCCACCTTACGAAATACGCCCATTTTCCCAACACCGGGTAATCACGATTACGCAGATAGTTACACCAATTTTAACATTCCTTATTACAAACTATTCGCCTTCCCGGAGAAAGGCGATTCGGGCGGTGTGCCTTCCGGTAAGAAGTCCTATTTTTCTGCTGATTACGGCAACGTTCATTTAATCTCGCTCGATTCGCAGGCCAATCAGGACGATGGATTTCGGCTTTACGATACCACGTCTACGCAGGTAAAATGGCTTAAGCGGGATCTGGAGGCCAATAAGCTCCCCTGGACCATTGTCATTTTTCACCATCCTCCCTACAGCAAAGGCGGTCATAATTCGGATACGGAGGTACAGCTAAAACTGCTACGTGAGAATCTGACGCCTATTCTGGAACGCTACGGCGTTGATCTGGTTTTGAATGGCCACAGTCATGGGTATGAGCGGACGTATCGCCTGAAAGGAATGCGTGGACTGGCCAATACGTTCGATAGAGAGAAGAACATTGCTGAACAGACTACAGCTCGCTACGACGGATCGGCAAACTCCTGCCCGATTCTGACCAAAGGCGAAGGAACTGTGTACATTGTTAATGGATCTGGAGGGCAGCTGGGAGGCCAGTCGGCAGATTTTCCGCATCCGGGTACGGTGTACAATAACGTTACGTTGGGCGGATCGATGATTCTGGATGTGAACGATAATCGACTGGATGCGCAGTTGGTTATGGCCGACAAATCGGTGCTGGATCGGTTTACGATTCTGAAAAAGGTTAATAACTCTACTTCGCTTAACGCATTATATGGTGATACGCTTCAACTGGCGGCATCGTGGCCGGGCGAATACCGCTGGCCTGACGGACAAACCAGTCGTTCGATTCAGTATGTTGTCGGTCAGGTTGGTACGTTTCCAATTACGGTGAAAGACGACAAAAACTGTTTGGCTGACGTTTTTCAGCTCACGATTGCCCAACCGAAGCTAACTACCAGAACCTCCACTTCGGCCTGTGTGGGTGGTAATCTAACGGTTAGTGCTACGTTTGAAAACGCAAAGAAGGCTGATGACTGGCAGTATGACGTATTGCTATCCGATGCATCGGGCGATTTTGCCAAAGAACAGATTGTTGGCTCGGGTAAGATCAGTGATCTAAAAGCGGCTATTCCGACAAATCTGCCTGCGGGCTCAGGTTATCGATTGCGGGTTCGGCCGCGCAACGTGCCTACGGAGCTTGTGTCCAGTGAGCCTGTTATGATAAAGCCATTGCCAACCGCTACGTTGGCTGGCTCGACTACCGTTACGCCGGGCTCATCGGTTTCGCTGTCGATTGCCTTTACCGGCGATGCACCCTGGAAAGGTAATTTATCCGACGGTACCAACTTTTCGGGAAGCGCCAATCCACTCATTGTGACCGTTAAACCAACCAAATCCACTACGTATTCAGTCAGCAGCGTGGAAAATGGCTGCGGAAAGGGGACCAGTGCCGGGCAAGCGGACGTAACGATACTCGTGCCAACGGCTGAAGAGGAGCTTGTGGGCGGAAAACTGCGGATTTACCCCAATCCGGCGCACGACGTAGTGAATGTAGAACTGACTTTGGCTCAGAAGCAGGAAGTTAGCGTGCGTGTGCTCGATACGCAGGGGCGCTCACTCTTTCAAAAACACGCCGGTCAGATCGTCTCGCTGGTCGAATCCATTCCAATGCCTACCGTACACGGTACGTATCTGTTGAAAATCCAGGTTGGCGAGTCGACTATTACGCGAAAAGTTGTGCGGCAATAAAACGGCTAGCTAGCGTTCGTAATTAACTGACTACGTGCTTTATAACACCTGCCCAATACCGAACAGCACCACAAATAACAACGTAGTAAGAGCGAGTTGACCTAACCGGGCGTTGAGTTCGGCGGGTTGTTTGTGCGTGGCAACGGCCCGGCCGTTTAAGAAGAATAGGGGGAAGGCCAGTACGTACAGGTAGCTGAACCAGGATGCACCCGTCAGGAACGAATACGTAACGGCGCAGAACATGCCCGTGAGCAATAAACCCCAGTGATAACGAATGGCCAGAAGTAAGCCTATCCGGGCAGGAATCGACTTTTTCCCCGTCATGGTATCCGTTTCAATGTCGCGGATGTTGTTGACGTTTAGCACGCCCGTGGCAAATAAACCGACGCTCGTGGCGGGCAGTAACAGAATTGGGTTGAAGGAGAGCGTATGCAGGAAATACGTTCCCAGAACGCCAACCCAACCGAAGAAAATCAAGACAGCAATGTCGCCGAAACCCGCGTAACCGTAGGGTTTTTTGCCGTTGGTATAGCCGATGGCTGCGGCAATGCTGAGTAAACCAAGCACGAGAAAAAACCAGAAGAGTTGCATGCCCGCATTCTGAAACGCTACGTACAGCAGGCCAATACCGCTCAATAAGGATAGTACGGACGTAATAACGATGCCCCGCAGCATGGCTTCTTTGGTAATATCGCCGGTGGCAACGGCGCGTCGTGGCCCTACGCGGAGTTCGGTGTCTTTACCCGAAATGGCGTCGCCGTAGTCGTTGGCGAAGTTGGACAGGATTTGCAGAAAAATAGTGGTTAGAACGGCCAGCCACGTAATAGACCAGTTAAAACGTCCATCGGCATACGCCAGAAAACTACCCAGAATGATACTGGCTAACGACAGCGGTAACGTACGCGGACGGGCAGCCGCAATCCAACTTTTCATGAAAATGAGTTGTAAAGTTGTAGGGGTTGCACAGTTGTAAAGTTGGCTGATCTGCTCAAAACTTTACAACTATGCAACCCCTACAACTGAATAACTATAAATTTATGGCTTTCTTAAATTCTTCGTCTTCAGGCTTCACTTTAGAAGCAAAGAAATGCGTTAACTCGCCTTTCTCGTTGACAACGTATTTGCAGAAATTCCAGGTAGGAACTTTGTCGTTCCAACCGTTCATATCTTTCGTTGTCAGCCATTTGTAAAGCGGTGCCTGATCGTCGCCCAGAACAGATACTTTCTCGAACATCGGGAACGTAACGCCGTAATTCTTTTTGCAGAAATCCGCAATTTCTTCGTTGCTGCCGGGCTCCTGACTTTTGAAATTATTGGCCGGGAAACCCAGTACGACAACTTTGTCGCCGTGTTCTTTGTAGAACTTTTCCCAGTCGGCATACTGAGGAGTAAAGCCGCATTTCGACGCTACGTTCAGAATAACGACTTTCTTTCCTTTGAACCCGCTCAGGGATACGGGTTTGCCATCGAGTGAGTTTACGGTAAAATCGTAAAGCGTTTTTGTAGGAGCTGGCGCATCGGCAGGGGCGGCAGCAACTTCGCGTTTGTCGGCAAAAATGCCTTTAACGAGTGTTGAGAAAGACATAAAACTACTGAGGGTAAAAACGAACGCGATTGCGATCAGGCTAAAAACAAGATTCTTTTTCATGGTTTGTTCGACACTTGGAAGAGGTTTTGGAAAGCTATGAAGGTACTGAAATTGAAACGATTATTCTACATTTTCTCCGGTACATCTATCCCCAATAAACCCATTGCTTTCCGAATAGTTTCACCCACTGCTTTCGACAAGATAAGACGCGTTTGCAACTTCACCTGATCGGTTTCTTTCAGAATGGATAGTTTATCGTAAAACTGATTAAATGTCTTCGCCAGTTCATACGCATACTGGGCAATATAGGAGGGGGCCAGGTCGGTGCCCGCTTCGGCTACGCGCTGTGGATACTGGCTCAGCAAAAAGATCAGTTGCTGCTCAATCTCATCGAGTTGCGTTACGCTGATGGTGCCTTCTGTCGATACGCCCATGTCGGCAGCTTTCCGCAAAACCGACTGAATCCGGGCGTAAACGTATTGAATATACGGACCGGTATTACCATGCAAATCAACTGATTCGGCTGGGTTGAACTGCATCCGTTTCTGCGGATCAACTTTCAGCAGATAATATTTCAGCGCACCCAACCCCAGCATCTGAAACAGCGCGGTTTTATCGTCCTCGGTGAATTCATCGAGTTTTCCTTTGGCGGCTTCGTCGGCAGCGGTAGCGGCCGCGTCAGTTGTTTCCTGAATCAGATCGTCGGCATCGACTACGGTTCCTTCACGCGATTTCATTTTCCCCGTCGGCAAATCGACCATACCGTACGAGAGGTGATACAGTTCATTGGCATAAGGCCGACCAAGTTGGCGCAGAATGGCAAACAATACGTTGAAATGATAATCCTGTTCATTACCAACCACCCAGATCTGCCGGTCGCTGTGAAAATCCTGAAATTTCAGATCCGTTGTGCCGAGGTCCTGCGTCATATACACCGACGTACCATCGGAACGTAGCACGAGTTTCTGATCTAGTCCTTCTTCCGTCAGATTAATCCAGACTGAGTTATCTGCTTTGCGATAGAAAACGCCCTTTTCCAGACCTTCCTCTACGATTTCTTTTCCGAGCAGATACGTGTTGGATTCATAATACGTCTTATCGAAGCTAACGCCGATGCTGCGATACGTAGCATCGAAACCCGTGTAGACCCAACTGTTCAACTTTTGCCAGAGCGCAACGGTTTCCGCGTCGCCCTGCTCCCAGAGACGTAGCATTTGCTGGACTTCCTGCATGAGCGGAGCCTTCTTTTCGGCTTCTTCTTTCGGCGTTCCCTGGCTAACCAGTTCCTCGATCTGCGCTTTGTAGGCTTTGTCGAACAGGACGTAATATTTTCCAATCAGGTGATCGCCTTTCATACCAGCCGACTCCGGCGTCTCGCCATTGCCAAAGAGTTGGTACGCCAGCATGGACTTACAGATGTGAACGCCCCGGTCGTTGACGATACAGG
>NZ_JBMDWV010000327.1:0-6386 GCF_048594605.1 Spirosoma sp. | reverse complement strand
TAAACAGAATTTTTTCTGGGAACTCAGCTTTGGTCGAAAGGTTACAGTAGGGCAGGGATGGCGAGTGTTGCAGGGATTATAACGTATTAAAACAACTCCCTGCAACCCCTGCCATCCTCGCTACTCAGAACGTAGTGATTTTACCGGGTTTACCAGTGCCGCTTTGATACTCTGAAAACTGATCGTTAGTAAGGCAATGCCTATCGATAAAATTCCGGCCAGGGCGAAAACCCACCATTCGATAGCAATCCGGTACGCGAAATCCTGCAGCCATTGGTTCATTACGTACCATGCAACGGGCGAGGCAATCACAATGGCTAATACCACCAGCTTCAGGAAATCTTTCGACAACAGGGATACTACGCTGGCGACGGAAGCGCCCAAGACCTTCCGTACACCAATTTCCTTGGTACGTTGCTGAGCGGTAAACATTGCCAGCCCAAACAGACCCAGACAGGCAATCATCACGGCCAATGCGGCAAAAATGCTCACCAGTCGGCCGATACGTTGTTCAGATTGGTAGATGGTGTTGAATCGCTCATCCAGGAACGAGTACTCAAACGGATTGTCGGTCTGCGTTTTCCATTGCTGTTCAACAGTGCGGAGCAGGCCGGGTATATCGCTCGTCTGGATACGTAGCGCCAGTTGCCCATTGTCGTGGCCGTAAAACATAACCAGCGGTGCAATCGGCTGATGCATCGACTCGAAATGGAAATCCTTTACCACGCCCACAACCGTATAGGTTCGCTGGCTACCTTCAGTGCCATCACCTACTATTGAAATCTGTTTGCCAATTGGGGAGCCAGCCGCCTGATTAGTGAAACCATACATGCGGGCCGCCGATTCGTTGATCAGTACGTTCGATTTTTCGGCAGGTGACGCACCCAAAAAATTCCGTCCCTGCACCAGACGAATGCCTAACGTTGGTAAATAATCTTCGTCGACGTAGTAGGTTTTGTTTCGGTACGTCGAAACCTGCGCTCCGTTGCGAATCTGAATCCCATCGACACTCTGGTTTGACGCTCCGGCTGGCAGAAACCCCGCCATCGACACCCGACTGACAGCCGCCATTTTGGCCAGTTCAGCCTTAAACGCGGCCAGTTTTGGTCCCAGCACATGCGTATCGTGCAGCACCAGTACCTGTTCCTTATCAAAGCCAACCTTTTTATTCTGGATGAACTGGAGCTGCTGATTCGCAACGATCGTCGCGATAATCATGCTGATCGATACCACAAACTGAACCGTAACCAATGTACTACGTAGCCAGCCATTGCGCGCGCCCGTCTGTAAACTGCCTTTCAGAACGGCTATGGGCCGGAATGAAGACAGGACGAAAGCGGGGTAAACGCCCGCCAATAAGCCAATGATCAGACAGGCCAGCACAGTGCCCGGCAACATCCAGCCGCCTATAAATGCGCGGTAGGTAAATTGCTTTCCGGCCAGGTCATTAAAGGTCGGTAATGCCAGCACAACGAGCCCTAACGCCAATCCTAACGCCAGAAACGTGATCAGCACCGATTCGGCCATAAACTGACTGACTAACTGCTTCCGAACAGAACCGAGCACTTTCCGAATTCCCACTTCTTTCGAACGCCCGGCCGATCCGGCTGTACTCAGGTTCATGAAATTGATGCAGGCCAGCAACAGGATAAACAGCGCAATGGCCGAGAAAATGTAAAGGTATTTGCTATCGCTGTTGGCTTCCAGTTCGTCGTCCAGGCTGGAATGCAGATGAATATCAGTCAGTGGCTGGAATGTAAACCCAAAGCGATTGCCTTTTTTGAGAAAATCGGACAACGTAACCCCAAAGAACTCCTTGATTTCAGAAGCCATGTATTTACTCATAAACCCCTGACTGATCGCTTCTACCTGACGGATCGGATAGCCATCCCGGAGCCGCAGATAGGTGTACGCGCCACTGGCCATCCATTTTTTGCCCGTCTTGACTGATGAAAACGAACCGAACATGTTGTACTGAAAGTGCGTGTTGGAAGGCACATCACCACAGACTCCGGTAATCCGAAAAATGCCCAGATGCCCAAGTGTGAGCGTTTTGCCAATCGGGTCGGCCTGACCAAAATACTTTCGGGCGATGGATTCGGTAAGCACGAGTGTGTTTGGCTCCGTGAGTGCATCCTTGCGAGGGCCTTTCAGCATCGGAATTGTGAACACTGAGAAGAAATTGGAATCGACAAAGGCCACATGTTTTTCTTTGATAAAATCGTTACCGTGCTTTACTAAAAAATCGCCTTCCTTGCGAAGCCGGGTAACGGCTTCCACGCCCGGACAGTCTCGCAATAACGCTTCGCCAGCCGGACCGGGGGCGTAGGCCAGCTTAATGTCTTTCTCGTCTATATGGCCATAGAGCGTCATGCGGTAAATGCGGTCGGCATGCGCGTGATAACGGTCGTAGCTCTGTTCGTGCAACACAAACAGCACAATCAGTAAACAGGTAGCCAGGCCAACTGCCAGACCAACTATATTAATTAGCGTAAAAGCTTTGTGGAGAACGAGGTTCCGCCAGGCGATTTTGAGGTAATTACGGATCATAGCAGGACTGAGAAACGAAGGGGATACGTATTGATTGGAGGTAGATGGGGCAAAAGGACGTAGTAATTTCAGTACGTTGATGACATACCGCCAGCGGGCTTTGCGTACGCCCGCCGTCTCCACCCAGTGATGATATAGTTCAAGCAAATCACCCTGTAGTTCTTCCGACGTATCGGGATGACCGAAGGTTTTCAGCAGCCAGGTAGCGAAGTGAGGTGGGGTAGGGTTCATAGGGCATAGGGTTTTGGGCAAAGGGGTTAGGGCATAAGCATAGGTTGATGCCGGGGTTACCCTCTGTCCCGACCCCCATGCCCTCTGCTATTCACTACGTAACGATTTGGCCGGATTTGTCAAAGCGGCTTTGGCGCTCTGAAAACTCACTGTCACAAGGGCTATGGAAATTGCCAATGTGCCCGCTCCGGCAAACATCCACCATTCAATATCGATCTTATACGCGAATCCTTGCAACCATTGCTGCATGAAGTACCACGCAACGGGCGTTGTGAGGAGGATGGCTAACAAAACTGGCTTTAAAAAATCTCTGGCCAATAAGGTTACGACGCTGGCTGTTGACGCGCCCAGCACTTTCCGAACACCGATTTCTTTGGTACGTTGCTCGGCTGTGAATGTAGCTAAACCGAACAGACCCAAACAGGAAATAAAAATGGCCAGGATGGCGAAATAGGTCGCTAACTGGCTGACCATCTGTTCGCTTTGATAAAGCCGGGTGAATTCCTGATCCGAAAACTGGTACGTAAACGGAAAATTAGGATTGAGTTGTTTGCAGACGCCTTCCAGGCGGGTCAGTGCTTCCTGAGTTTTACCCGCTTCAGTACGTACCAGGATTGTTCCCCAGCTTCGTTTTTCATCCAGACGAATCACTAGTGGTTCAATTGCCTGGTGCATGGAACTGAAGTGGAAATCCTGCAAAACGCCAACTATCGTACCTTGCCGCTGACCCCAGGTTAGTGGCTGGCCAATTGGGTTTTTATACCCCATTTTTGCCATCGCCGTTTCGTTTATCAAGAAGCTAACGGAATCGGTGCCAAACGTCTTCGAAAAATCGCGCCCTTCTATGAGCTTTAGCTTCATCGTCTTCACGAAATCATACCCCACCGTCTCATCAG
This sequence comes from Spirosoma sp., assembly GCF_048594605.1. Taxonomy (GTDB): domain Bacteria; phylum Bacteroidota; class Bacteroidia; order Cytophagales; family Spirosomataceae; genus Spirosoma. Next base: position 2,709 of record NZ_JBMDWV010000327.1, on the reverse strand, counting down.
CAAAGGAGATCGCCAGATTGGGATCTTTGCCGGGCCATTCGAAGTCGCCTGTGTGATGAGAAATTAGGGTAGGGGTACCACGCATTCGCGAAATGGTCAGCACACCAGGTAGTTTACTGGCTTCTTCTTTGAAGAGCGTGTATTTAGTACCCAATTCCCCTTCCAGTGGAATGTAAATGAGATTTTCGCGATTGTAGCCGAGATTTTTCGTCTGGATGTAGCTCATCTGACGGTACATCACGATCATACCGACAATTAGCAGCATGGAAAGGCCAAACTGTAATACGACCAGACTTTTACGGAACGTTGTGGCACCCGGACTGAACCGAAGGCTACCTTTCAAGACCCGAATCGGACTCAGTGCCGACAGAAATAAAGCGGGGTAACTGCCCGATAAAAAGCCGGTTGAGGTCAGTAAAGCCAATAATGTAACCCAGAATAAAGGTTGACTAAAGGGTAAGGCCAGCTGTTTACCGGTGAGATTATTAAAGGTCGGCAATACCAGTGCGACCAGTACCACGGCGAGAAGAATCGCGAAGAACGTAAGCAATAGAGCCTCACCCACGAATTGGCCCATTAGTGCAGAACGAACGGCCCCCACTACTTTCCGTACACCCACCTCTTTGGCGCGTTTGGCTGAGCGGGCCGTAGCCAGGTTCATGAAATTGATGCAGGCAATAACCAGAATAAACAGTGCTACGATACTGAACAGACGAACATAGTCAATACGCCCCCCATCAAGCTGACCATTTTTGAACGTAGCATGAAGATACTTTTCTGCGTAGGGTTGCAACGCCAACTCTTCAATGAAAGCCTTGTTTTTGGGTTTATAACGGTACGTAAAATCCTTGATTTTCGCTGCCACTTTAGCTGGATCAGCACCTGGACGCAGTTGGAGGAACGTAAACGGATTGTAGTTACCCCAGTTATGGACCCATTCGTTTGTCTTCACATAATCGTTCCATGTCCTAAGGAAATCAAACTGCTGAGACGAATTCGCTGGTAGGTTTTCAAAAACCGCCGTTACGTTCAGGTCCTCTTTGTTTTCATAGCGGATGATCTTGCCAATGGCCTGTTTAGGACTTCCAAATAACTGGTCAGCCATTTTTCGGGAAATCGCAATACTGCCTGGGGAGCTTAACGCAGTTTCGGGACTGCCTTCCAGAAGCGGATAACTGAACATCCTGAAAAAATCGGCTCCGGCAAACGTACCCTCCATTTTGCTAACCTGATTGCCCACCTGAAACGTATACGTATTATTCCACTCCAGACTACTGGCGTATTGGACTTCCGGTATAACCCGTTTCAGCTCATCGGCCAACAAGCCCTGGGTAGAATAGCTGGCATCGGTTTTCCCATCAAACTTCTGCCTTTCGTATACCTGATATAAGTATTTGCTGTTGGCGTGAAAACCATCGACGCTACGTTCGTCCTGTACCCAGAGCAAAATAAGCAGCGCGCAGCCCATGCCTAAAGCAAGGCCTAACATATTGATTACTGAAAAGGCTTTGTTGCGAAGCAGATTGCGAAAGGCAACTGTCAGATAATTACGTAGCATAGCAGGGCTTAGAAAGTAAGGTGTTGTAAACTGGTCTCTTTGTTTCGGTTTTGCCAGTGGTCTGAGTAACTTCAATACGTTGATTACATATCGCCAGTTAGCTTTGCGTACGCCCACCGTCTTCACCCAGTCGGTGTAGAGTTCAAGCAGATCACCCTGCACCTCTTCGCGAGTGTCGGGGTGACCCAGGTGCTCAAGCAGCCAGGTAGCGAAGTGGGGCGGGGTAGACATAGCGGGGGTGGCTGGCATGAAAACAGGGATGGCAGAGGGTGGCAAGGCTGGCGCGAAGGCAGGGGTTGATGGAGTGTAGGTTTTACCGGGCTATCCCTACTATCCGCGCCAGCCCCGCTTTCACCCTCCCATCAATTGCAATGTCTGCGGAGGGAGTGCGTTCCATAGTTCCATACGCACCTGCTTCACTTCCTGCAACGCCTTCCGACCAGCTGCCGTTACGTTGAAAAATCGCTTTCGACGCCCCCCACGCTCGGCCGTAGCACCGCCCATGCGCGAGGAAAGAAATCCTTTTTCTTCCAGGCGTTGCAGTGTTGTATGAACCGTACTGAAGCCAACGGATCGGCCGGTTTTCTGCTCAATTTCCTGCGTAATACTGACGCCGTAGGCACCTTCGTCAAGGACAGCTACGGTCAGCAGAACAACTTCTTCGAACTCTCCCAGAAAGGCCCTTTTCATGGTTTGGTATTTTATACGATAATGCCGAACAAATAAGGGGCCAACTCGACTGTATCGCCCTGAATAGAAGTTTAAAGCCGTTTTCATGAAAACTGAGTCGAAGTATGTGTCCGATTCTGGACATTCGTTGTCCGCAAAACGGACAGGTTACGTTAAGTAGCCGAGACGTGGAAATGGTCTTTTTTGCGAAATGATTACCTTTGGTAAATGCCTTACCAACTGCATGATATAGACCCCATTCTGAAGCCATTCGTCAGGGAAATATGCTCGATGGAAAGCAATGTGCCAATCCGCTCGACCGCGCCGATGCGGGTGCTGCCCGACCTTTGTATAGAGCTTTTTATCAATTTTCGGGAACCTCAGCAAGTTGTCTATTCCGGGGTTGTCGATGCTCAGCCCGACAGATGTTTTATTACGTCCCGCCTGAATGGATTTATGGACGTAGTGTCGCAGGGAAAGGT
>NZ_JBMDWV010000326.1:0-3395 GCF_048594605.1 Spirosoma sp. | reverse complement strand
GAACAATTATTAAGCAAGGTTAGGTCTATTGCTATTCGATTAACGAGAAGATAGCAGACTTTGGTTATTGGGCATACCTCTCTACTAGAGATTAATCTGTTTAAACTTTCAAAATAGATTTCATAAAGGTTCGTATTCATTATTCCTCTCTACAATCGGAATGACATAACCAAACCAAATTTTTGTCCAGCCAAACTAATTCGGTACATAAGAAAATAATAAAAAACTATTAAGAATCTCTTTCTGTACGTATCGTTATATTGATTGATCTATTACAAAGGATAAAGAAAAGACTCCAACTAATATTGACTCCTCCCCTTCTCTAATTTTAACAATGATTAGTGTCTAGACGGCAAAAGCTCATGACAATACTAATAAGTAATATACTAATACGTTAGTAATCATAAGAATATTTATTAGTATATTTAGTATAATATTAGCGAATTACTAATAAATTTGGTATATTATGGCTAAAATGCTACAGATATTTAGGAAATACTAAGAAAAATACTAATTTTTTGATCAAATTACTAACAAATTATATACTAATTACTAAAATAGGTGCTTAATATTACTAATTAGTATTATCTACCCTCCAATATATAATCAGTATATTTGCTGCCTTAAAACAAACCATTTTCTCTATTCATGGAAAAAATTCGTGTTGCAATTAATGGATTTGGCCGGATCGGTCGATTATCCTTCAGAAAACTGCTTGAAAAAGAAAACATTGAAGTTGTTGCTATTAATGATCTTACTGATAATGCAACTTTAGCGCACTTACTAAAATACGATTCAGTCCATGGCCGATTCACTGGCGAGATTTCTTCAGACAACGAAAGTCTGACTGTGAATGGGAAACGTATCAATGCTTATGCTGAGCGTGATCCCAAGAGTCTGCCCTGGAAAGATTTAAATATAGATGTAGTACTTGAATCCACTGGCCGTTTTGTCGATGAGGCAGGAGCTGGTATGCATCTCACAGCAGGTGCTAAAAAGGTAGTTATTTCGGCACCCGCTAAAGGTAATATCCCTACTGTAGTATTAGGTGTGAATGATGATACGTTAACAGGAAATGAAACAATTGTTTCGAATGCCTCCTGTACTACCAACTGTTTGGCTCCAATGGCTAAAGTCCTCGATGATGTTTTCGGGATAGAAAAGGGATACATGACAACAATCCACGCTTACACTGCTGACCAGAATTTACAGGATGCACCCCACTCAGATCTGCGACGTGCCCGTGCTGCAGCTCTGTCTATTGTTCCTACATCGACTGGCGCTGCCAAAGCTGTTGGATTAGTCCTACCGCAGTTAAAAGGAAAATTAGATGGTTATGCATTGCGTGTACCAACGCCCGATGGTTCGCTTACCGATCTGACAGTAATATTGAAAAAAGCAGCAACTGCTGAAGAAATCAATAATGCTATCAAAGCAGCCTCTGAAACCACGCTGAAAGGATTACTGGAGTACACCACCGATCCAATCGTTTCGATTGATATCGTTGGTAACTCGCACTCTTGTATTTTCGATTCCAAGCTGACGACCGTAAACGGCACGCTCGCAAAAGTTGTCGGTTGGTACGATAACGAATATGGCTATTCCAGCCGCGTAGCTGATTTGATTACAAAATTGTTTAAATAATGTAAATTCAACAATGTATCTTTAATTATATAACTTTATACATTGTTAAATTTACATTTATAAGTCCCTTAAAAAGGGGAAAGGTTTACAATTAACCTTTCCCCTTTTTACATTGTAAATAGTTGATCGTAAATCCTTTATTGTAAAATATCTCTTCATATTTCGTTTTTATTCCTAAATGGATAATGTTCAATTGTGAATTATACAGATCAGTAGTATATTGTAAATTTACAAAACTGAATTCTCTTACTTTTTCTAAGCTATACTCAAACAGTTCTGGATTATCCGTTTTCAAGTGCAACAAGCCATCCTCGGCTAGAATCGACCTGTACAGACTTAAAAAACGAGGATGAGTCAGACGGTGCTTTTCCTGCCTGGGGCGTGGTTGTGGATCAGGAAATGTAATCCAGATTTCATTTACCTCTGCTGGCGCGAAAAAATCTGCCAAATAATTAATATCTGTGCGTAGGAATGCTACGTTAGTCAGCGCTAAATTTTGAGCAGCCTTAGAGCCGCGGGCGATGCGATCGCCCTTAATGTCTACCCCAATAAAGTTTGTATCCGGAAACGCCTGAGCCAGGCCAATGGTGTATTCACCCTTACCGCAGGCTAGCTCGACAACAATTGGGTTATCATTGCCAAAATAATCCTGTCGCCAGCGACCACGAATTGTTTTATAAAGGGGTTTACCTGCTTCAACTACATTTTTACTCTCAGCATTGTGCAGAAAGCGATGGGTTTTACGACGCGTCACTATAAATTAGTTAATTCAGCAATAATATAATTACTTCCCGTAATCAGAATTAAATCGCTTGGTAGAGCTTCCTGCAAGGCAGCAGTCAACGCTTCGTTAACGTCAACAAAAGCCTCACCAATTCGTCCCATACGGGACGCTTCTATCTGCAACTCATCAACGGGCAACGAGCGGGGAGTTTGTGCCTGACAGAAATAATAAACGGCAGATGACGGCAACACGTCCAGCGCCTTTGTACGGTCTTTGTCGGCCACCATTCCAATTATAATACGTAACGTGTCATAAGACAGCGAGCGTATCGTTTCAAACAAAGCTATTAAACCCGCCTGGTTGTGGGCGGTATCGGCAATAACACGGGGATACTCTTGCAGGATTTGAAAACGTCCTTTCAGACCAGTCTGCGACGTAACAGAAGCTAAGGCAGTTAGCTCGGCAGTTGGAGACACCGGATAAGTGGGTTGTAAGATCTCCACGGTGGCCAGAACAGCCGGAAGGTTACGTAACTGGTAGCTTCCCAGCAAATCCAGCCTAAAAGGCTGCAGTGGACCACCAACGCGCGCGACAAGCGCATGCCGTAGTCCCTGCACTACTCCACCGTCCTGAACGGTATACTGCTGATCAGCCTGAATAATCGGCGCCTTGACGGACTCTGCTACATCCTGAAAAACGTCGGCTATTTCAGCCTGCGTTTCGCCAATGATTGCGGGCACGCCAGGTTTGATTATTCCTGCTTTTTCGCGTGCAATCTGGGATAACGTATCGCCTAGCACGTCGGTATGATCGAGACCAATATTGGTGATTACTGAGGCAATCGGTGTAATCACATTCGTTGAATCCAGACGCCCTCCTAACCCTACTTCAACAATAGCGATATCTACGGATTTGCGGGCGAAAAAATCAAATGCCATGACAACAGTTACCTCAAAAAAAGACGGTTCTATCGATTCGATCAGACGCTGATTGTTGGTCACGAAAGCGGCTACCTCTTCCTCAGCAA